>JBKCXA010000904.1:0-5400 GCA_046316935.1 Prosthecobacter sp. | reverse complement strand
CTCAGCCACGGATTGCCTGCATCTCGCCTACGGCTTCGATTATGCCGGCGGCGTGGTGAATCCGCCGGGCTATACCGCCGCGTTCAAGCGCGACAACGATGGCAAGGGCTACACCATCGAGGCGCGGGTGCCGTGGTCGCTACTGCGAGTGGCAGACGAGCCGCCGCGCGCTGGCGATGCGCTCGCCGTCTGCTGGCACACGCACTGGAGCGACCCATCCGGGCGTCTCTGGCGCACCCATCTGGTCGAGCTGCGCAATCCCTCTGAACCCCTTCGCATCTACGACTTCGAACGCGCCGCCACCTGGGGCCGCGCGATCTATCGCTGAGGAGCGCGGAGACCAATCACTTCCAATCGTTTATGAGACCACTGCTCGCCTTCCTCCTTCTCACCACCGGCATCACTGCCGCCGAAATCTCCTTCACGCTCGACAAACCCAGCAACGTGTCGGTAGCCGTTTACAACAAAGACAGCATCCAGGTGCGGACGCTGCGCAATGCCGAGCCGCTCGCGGCGGGCAAGCATCAGGTCCTCTGGGATGGACTGGATCGGAACGGGCAGCCTGTCCCGGCGGGGGACTACACCTGGAAGCTCCTGCAGACCCAGGGGCTCACCGCCGAGTTCCTGCTGAACATCGGCACCTCCACGCTCGAGCATTGGCCCGGCAACCATGTCGGCCTGACCGCCACCGCCGTTGTGCGGGATCAGCTTGTGATGACCGCAGGCAATTCCGAGTCGCCCGTGACCACCGTTTGCCTTGATCTCGCCACCGGCAAACGACTTGCGAACGCGGGCAACGTGTCGGCCTGGCATGCCATCACCGATCTGGCCTACGACGACACGCCGCTGGATCTTCCGACACGACCGCTGCCGGACGGCCATCTCTACATGACCGTGCCTGAGGATGGCCTCGTGCATCTGGCCCGTCCGACTGGTGATTCGGTGACCGACGAGCACTGGCGGAAGAAATACAAGTTCCCGACGCGCTTCATGCCGCTCTGGCGGCTCGACTTCACCGACGGCAAGGCTCCGGCGCAGGCTGGCTGGACTGCGGTTCCGCCCGAGGCGTATTCGAAGGAGCGGGGCTTTGGCTGGGAGGATGCCGCCGGCATCACGGGCTTTGCGGCCGCGGGTGAGGGTGACCAGTCCGGCCATGCCATCGAACCCGTTCCCGGCAAGGCCAAAGGCCAGCGGCTGCGGACCTTTCTGGTGGATGTGCCTGTGGGCGGTTTGCAGCGATACGAGGTGACCTTCCACCTCGGTCACCCGGACAAGCCGCTGCCGGAGTTCTTGGTCTATGGTGGCGAGAAATGGCAACAGCCCGCATGGCTCGGCACCGTGAGCACCAAGGCCGGCGAGGTGACGAGCGTCTCCTACGCCGTTCGTGCCTCACCAGGCACGAAACAGTTGCGGCTGGCGTTCGGCCCCCGAAAGGACACAGCCGACTACGCCGGATGCGCGATTCGCGGCATCGAGATCGCCACCGGCCCGGAACGGGTGGACGCCCACAAGGGCAAAGTAGTGATCTCCAGCAGCATTTCCGGCCTCGTGCAGGAACTCTCGACCGACGCCCGTGAGATTCTCGCCTCGTATCCGGTGCCAGGTGTTCGCGATGTGGCTGTTCTCGCCGACGGCACGATCCTCGCGCTGCGCGAAGATGCGGTCGTGAAGGTGGGGCCGAAGGGCTCGACGACGTCCGTGCTGACCGGCCTAACGGCAGCCAAACTGCTGTCCGTGGACCGCACCTCCGGCGAACTGTTCATTGTGGAAGCCGGGGACAGCCAACAAATCAACCGCTACGGCGCCGACTACAAACTCAAGGCCACCCATGGCCGCCAAGGTGGTCGCCGCCAGGGCCTCTACGACCCGCAGGACTTCATGGCGGTCAGCTCGCTCTCGCCCGACGGCAAGGGCGGCTTCGTCATCACCGAAGCGGAGAGCGCCCCGCGCCGCACCGCGCATTTCGACCGTGACGGCAAACTGATCAAGGAATGGTATGGCGGTCAGCTCTGGGCCACCAATGCCTCCGCCGATCCGCAGGACGACACGCGGGTCTGGTTCAACTCGCACTGGGGCTGGCTCATCGAGGCCGAGGTGGACTGGAAAAACTGCACATGGAAGCCGCGCAGCACCTACAAGTTCCAAAAGTTGGCCAATGGACTGGTGGGCGGCGCCAGCGGCAGCCGCGGGTTCTTCGATGTCGTCTATCGTGACGGCAAAAAATACCTCGCCGGCACGGGGCAGTCGCCCTGTCTGCTCCGGGTGGACGAGGCCGAGGGACGGCTCACGCCGGTGATGACGAGCAACCTCCGGATCAACCGCTACTTCGATTCCCAGTCGCCGGTGCTTCAAAAGATGTTGGGCTCGCCACAGTCCAAATACAGTTCGTATCTCTGGCAGGATGCCAACAGCGACGGCGAACCCCAGGAGGCGGAAATCCGGCTCTCCGAATGGTTCAAATCGGGGCCTGGCTACACCGTGTCACCGAACCTGGCCTTTGCGGGTATCTATGGGCGGCGCCCACAGCGCGAACTCACCGCCCACTTGATGGCGCCGGGGCCCGATGGCTATCCGTCATTCGAGGCTGCCACGAGTCTCACGCTCGAGGCGGACGCCAGCCTGCGCGATGCCGACAAGCTGCTCGACCCAAAGGATGGGTGGCGCGACACCTCAGGCAACTGGTATGCCATGCTGGAGGGCGCGGGCGATGGGTATCTCGCCACCTCGACCTACGGCCAAGGCCACGCCACCGCTTGGCCCGCGAATCTTTCGGGCAGTGTCGCGTTCGCCAAGTGGGATGCCGCAGGCAAGCTCATGTGGAAGGTGGGCAACAAGGCCCGCCGCATCGGGGACCAACGCCGCAGCGAGTTGCACGCCCCGGTGCGGGTGCTGGGCGAAGTGAAGGGATGCATCGGCGCGGCGGATCGAATCGCGCAGCCGGCAGAATTCTGGACCACCGACGGCCTCTATGTCGGCGGCCTCTTCGATCACCGCACCGAGGACTGGCTTCCAGCCGCCTACTACGCTTGGCGGGGCGACCAAAGGCACGGCCCAGTCCTGCTCGAGAACCAGAGCCCGGTCGATTACGACATGGTCACCGGCGGCTTGCTCTTCCAGCGGGCGAATGGCGAGGTGATTTACTGCGCCGATGGCTGGAACAACCTGCCCACCTACCGCATCACTGGCTGGGACAAGTTTGATCGGCAGCAGGGCACCCTGCATGTGGCAGCGGCCTCAAAGTCAGCCACCAGCACTGGCACCGGTCTCGCCGCCCGCTATGCGGCAGTCGATGCCCAAGCGACCCTCAAGCACGAGGGTATCGATGCTCAAATCTGGTTCGGGGATGCGGCCCGCAAGAAGGTCTGGCCGGAGGGCGTGGGCAGCGAGTTCACAGCCACCTGGTCAGGCATGATCGAGCCGAAGTTTAGCGAGGAGTATCTGCTCCGCCTCTATGTCGGGCAGGATGCCAAAAAAATGCCTGAAGAGGCACGGCTCTGGATCGATGGCCGCCTCGTCATCGACACCACGAAGAATCCGACCGCCAGCAAGGATGCGAGAGCCATTGTCGCGAGGTTCCAAACAGAGCCCCTGCCCATGACCGCCGGCAAACAGGTGCCGGTGAAACTGGAATACAAAAAGACAGGCTCCGGCGAGCTGCATCTCTCTTGGGAAAGCGTGAGCCAGTCCATCGAGCACGTGCCCACGACGGCCCTGTATGCCGACAAGCAGCCCCAAAAATGACAAGCACCCACAAGAGTCACACTATGACATTTCCAAGACCGATGGCAGCAATCGCTGCCGCGATACCTCTGGCGACAGCAGCCCACGCAGCCGAAATCCCTTTCACCCTCGACAAACCCGGAAACGTTTCCGCCGCCATCTACGATCCACAGGACCCGAACAAGGCTCGCTGAGCCTGAACTGGGACAGCATCACTCAGGAACGCCAGCGCATCCGCACGGCCTTCCTTGATCCCGCAGCGGCCAAGTGAACCCGCCAAAGAAGAAAAGCCGTCGGGACCACTCGCAAGCTCACGCGGGCGGAGGACATGGTGCACGCGCTACTAAACACGAAAGCATTTTTGTTCATCGAGTGAGGACAGGAGACTGATAAGGACATCGCGAGCAGGCAAGACATCGAGAGGCTGAAAAAAGATCGGCAGGTTTGGTCTGGGCGGCGAATAGGTCCGGATATGCCACCTTCTGAACCATCTCCGAACCCACCGCCCGCGCTGACGCAGGGCGATTTTGTGCGGCTGCTGATGCGGAACGAACCGGCGTTGCGTGCTTATTCACGGTCATTGCTACCGGATTGGCATCTGGTGGACGAAGTGATCCAGGAGGCCAGCGTAACGCTTTGGGAAAAGTTTGATCAACTCCGCGACGAGGCGGGCTTTCTGCCGTGGGCGAAGGTAGTGGTGCGTTTCAAGTGCCTGTCGGTCATCGACCGGCTGCGGCGTGACCGGCATGTCTTCAGCGACGGGGTGCTGGAGCAGCTGGCGGAGGAGGCGGAGGCGTTTGATGCGGAGGAGCGGGAGCGGTCCATGCAGGCGCTGCGCTCGTGTCTGGAGAGTTTTTCGCAGCCTCATCAGGAGCTGCTGCTGGCTCCCTACTTGGGAGAAGGCCGCGTGACGATGCTCGCGGAGCATGCAGGCAAGTCGGCCAACGCGCTCTACAAGCTGCTGGGGCGGCTGAGGGAGAAACTGGCGGCGTGCATTGAAACCCGTCTGCAAAAGGAGGCTCTTTGACATGAACCCGAACGAACTTATCCAACGCTATCTGCATGGCGAGGCGACTGATGCCGAGATCGCAGAGCTGGATCGTCTGCTGGCGAGTGACCCGGCGCTGCGGCGGAGGCTGATCGTCGAGACAGGCATTGATGCTGGCCTGTGCGAGATCGCGCGGGAGCGGGCATCGCAGCCGCCAGTGCCGGTTCGTCGTCGCTCCGTCTGGCTGTCGTGGCATCCGCTTGCTGCTGCGGTGGTGGTGGTGTTGGGGGGATTGGTTTGGTGGCTCATGCCGGGTTCGTCAACGGAGCTGGGGACCATCACGCAGATGATGAATGTGGAATCGTCAGGCGAAGGCGCTGGTCTGGCGGTGGGGCAAGGTTTGAAGGCTGGGCGCGTGATGCTGAATCGCGGGGCGATGGAAATCAGGCTCTCGAATGGCGTGACGCTGCTCTGCGAGGGGCCGGGCGAGCTGGAGCTGCTTTCTCCGATGCGTGCGCTGCTGCATAGCGGGCAGGTGGTGGTGCGGGTGCCGCAGAATGCAATCGGGTTTCAAATGGATGCGGCTTCGGCTCGCGTGGTGGATCTGGGCACAGAGTTCGCGATGAAGGCGGGGCCGGGCTTGGAGACGGATGTGCAGGTGTTTGAGGGCGTGGTGGAGGCGAGTGCGGCAC
>JBKCXA010000903.1:0-3386 GCA_046316935.1 Prosthecobacter sp. | reverse complement strand
AAGTGGCACAGGTTTTCAACCTGTGCTGTCGGAGCGAACGGCCAGCGAGGGGAGCATCGCGTTTGTCACACCGATAGGCGATTCCTACTGCGGACTCCGGTCCTGCGCCTTGACTGAACAGGTTGAAAACCTGTTCCACTTTAAAGCTTTCGCAGCGTCTCCAGCACCGCGTCGATGTCCTGCGCCTTGTTGTAGCCATGCACGGCGAGGCGGATGCGGCCGACTTGGTGCATGACGTGGATGTTTTGAGCCAGCAGGGCATCGTGGATGGCCTGGGTGTTGGCGTGGGTGAAGGCGACGATGCCGCTCGGATTCGCGGATTGCTCGGGGGCGAGCGTCTGGATACCAAGATCGCGGAGGCCGGCATGCAATTTGGCGATGAGCGGATCGGCGTGCGCGGCGATGGCGGGCACGCCGAATTGATCCAGGTAGCGCAGCGAGGCATTCAACGCATACAGCGCGGCGAAGCTGGGCATGCCGACGGAGAAACTCAGCGCACCGGCTTTGACGCGGGCGGTCTCGAAGCGGTCGGGATCGAAGGCATTCGCGATGTGATACCAGCCACCGGCTTTGGTGGTGAGCCGTGCGGCGGATTTTTTCGGCACGCCGACGATGCCACCACCGTGGATGCCGAGGGTCCATTTGTGCGTGCTGGAGATGATCACATCCGCGTCCTGGCAATCGAGCGCCACCCGTCCCAGCGCCTGCGTGACATCGACGGAGAGCACGGCGTTCGGCGCGAGGCGTCGCACGAGATCACGCAGCGGTGCAAAGACGATGCGGTGGCCATTGTAGAAGCTGACGAGGCTCACCTGCACGAGCGCGGTGCGCTCATTCAGCAGCGGCGCGAGGTCGTCGAGGCTCAAAGCGCCTCCGCGATGCTTCCAAAGCCTTGTGACAGGCTTTTCGGCGGCCGTGAGCCACGGTGTGGCACCGGCGGGGAAGTCGAGATCGGTCACGATGACCTCATCGCTGGCTTTGAGCTGCAAGGCGGAGGCGAGGAGGTTGTAAGCCTCCGAGCTGCAGGAGCAGAATGACACCTCTTCGGTGCTGAGGCCGAGATGCTTGGCGGTGATTTCGCGGCAGGCCTCGACGCGTGGGAAGTGGAAATCACGACCGCGCATGCCGAGGCCTTTGTGCGTCATGTACTCGGCCACCGCTTCGTTCACGCAGGTGGGAGGGATGCTTTCGGCGGCGGTGTTGAGGTAGTGGAGGCCGGAGAGAGAGGGAAAGTCAGTGAGAGGGAACATGGGAGGGGAATGACGAAATCAGAATGACGAATCACGGAGGAATGTCGAAGCTCGAATGACGATTTGAGGTTTTGGAATTCGGGCTTCTTTCGTCATTCGGATTTACGCATTCGTCATTTTAGACTGCGCAGCCACGCGACAAGGTCGAGAAGCTCCGCCTCAGGCATCGTCTGATCGAGGCCCATGGGCATCAAACTAGTCGTCAGCGTGGTATCGCCGGTGATTTGTTGATGGGGGATGTTTTTCTCCTGGCCGGCGATGTCGATGACGAGCAGGCCCTCGGCGGTGTGGGATTTGATGACGCCGAGGGTTTGCTGGCCGTCGCCGGTTTCGATGATGTGGGCCTCGTAGTCGCGGGCGAGGGTGTTCGACGGGAAGAGGATGCTTTCGAGCAAATCACGCTCGGTGCGGATGGCACCGATGTGGGAGAGGTCGGGGCCGATGGCGCGGCCAGTGTCGCCGATCTTGTGGCAGGCGATGCAGGTGCCTTTGCCGGCTTTGAAGTGCTTTTCGCCGTTCGCGGCGTTGCCACTGACGATGACTTTGTCGGCGAGCGGACCAAGTTGGCGTTTTTTGGCCTCGGTGGCGGCCACGGCGTTGTTGTAAGCAGGCAGGATGATCGTCTCGAAAATCTCCGGTGGGAGGTCGGCGAGGGCGGTGCGGTATAAACTCTCCTGCTGGCTGGCGATGGCGGGGTTTTTGGCGATCTCGCGGGCGAGTGATTTGGCGATCTCGGCGTCTTTGTGGCGTTTGAGCAGCGGAAGAAGCGTTTTGAGCTCCACGGGGCCGACGGTGGCAAATAACGAGGCTAGTTGCGACATCTGCTCCTTCGCGATGGGCGCGGTGGCGAGCATGCCTGCGGCCTGAATCTTCGCCGCGGAAGACGACGCAGCATCCGCGAGCACGTTTTTGACCATGTCGAAGGTCTCGCCGGTGAGTTTGACGGACTTCGCGGAGTCGAGTGCCTTCAATCGGATGGAAAGCGGACGCTTCGTGTCGCTGGCGATGGCTTGGA
The DNA here is from genome assembly GCA_046316935.1 of Prosthecobacter sp. Taxonomy (GTDB): domain Bacteria; phylum Verrucomicrobiota; class Verrucomicrobiia; order Verrucomicrobiales; family Verrucomicrobiaceae; genus Prosthecobacter. Next base: position 1,121 of record JBKCXA010000903.1, on the reverse strand, counting down.
GGGCGGTATCGAAGTGCGGTGACTTGAGCTTCTTGATCGCATCGAGCACGAGCGGTGTAGGTGCCTCGGCGAGCTGTTTGTCGAGAAGCGGGAGCCAGGCCTCATTGCTCACACCTGTGTTTTGAGAGGCGAGTGTCTGCAAGGCAGTCGCACGCACTTCAGCGGAGCCGTGAGCAAGCATGGCGGTGATGAGTTTTTGCACTCCCGGCTTCGCCAGCAAGGCCCCGGCGTAGCCACGCAATGCCGCGAGACGCGGAGCGGCCACTTTTTCATCCTCCAGCCACTTTTGCAGATCTGGCGTGAACCATTCGTCAGCCTCAGGATGCGAGGTGGCGAGATGCAGCGCGGTGCGGGCGAGCGCTTCATCCGTTGAGTCGAGGTGCTTGGCCGCGACGGTGGCAGTGATGTTCACCGCGCCAGGATCGGTGGGCATGATGCTCATGAGAGCGCGACGGATGGCAGCGGGTGACTTGGCCTTTTCAAGCTCCTCGTCGTCGACTGCATGGCTTTTCTGCGCGGCACTGATGAAGCAATGCTCGGTGCTGGGATCGAGGTCCGCCTCCAGCAATGCAATCAGGGCGGGCTTGGCCCAATGCGCGGCCACATCCGCTTCCTTGAGCGTGGACGCGACCCATTCGAGCGCCTGACGGCGACGGTGTTCGTCCTTCGATTTGAGGTTGGCGAGTTGCTTCCGCAGTTCCTCGGACTCTTCGAGCTTGTCGGCTGCTTTCGCGAGGGGCGCGGGCTGCACCTTCTTCGGCTTGATGCGATACACCGCACCGAGGAGATCGGATTTCGCCATGAGGCTGCTTGGACAGCCGATGCGGAACCAGCCGCCGGTGTCGAGGAGGAGGAGGGAACCATCGCGTGGGTCTTCCATGACATCGGTGAGGTGGATGTCGGGGCTGTCGTGGAATTTGAGGAATTCGTTCTCGACGGCCTTGTAGGTGCTGCCGCTGGGCGTGAGCTCCATGCGCACAAGGCGCTGGGTGTTGAAGTGGGTCACCATGAAGTGCTCGGGCGTATCTTTGCGGGCAGGAGTGCCCGCATCACTGCCGTAGCTGCGCCAGAAGCAACTGCCGCTGACGGCGACGTGGCCGAAGTTATACATGACGGGCATG
>JBKCXA010000902.1:0-3573 GCA_046316935.1 Prosthecobacter sp. | reverse complement strand
GAATCACACCAGTCGCGAAGGTTTAAACCCCTCCGAATGGACGCTGCCGGAGATGCTGAAGGAGAAAGGCTATGCCACGGCGGCCTTTGGCAAATGGCACCTGGGCACGCGGATGATGTTTCATCCGATGAAGAACGGTTTCGATGAGTTTCTTGGCATCCCTTACTCGAACGACAACACCAAGTACCATCCCTCGCTGGCCAAAGAGATGCCGCCGCTGCCGCTCTACGATGGCCTGAAGGTCATCGAGACCGATCCCGATCAGAGCCTCTTCACCCAGCGCTTCACGGAGCGGGCTGTGGCCTTCATCGAGCGGCACAAGGCGGAGCCGTTCTTCCTTTATGTGCCGCACGTGATGCCGCATGTGCCCATTTTTGCCTCCGAAAAATGGCGCGGGAAATCCGGCGCGGGCCTCTACGCGGATGTCGTGCAGGAACTGGATGATTCCGTGGGCCAGATCGTGGATGCCGTGAGCCGATGCGGGCTGGGTAAGGACACGCTGATCCTCTTCTTCTCCGACAACGGCCCCTTCCTTAGCTACGGCAATCACGCTGGCTCTGCCAAACCACTGCGTGAGGGCAAGCTCACCAGCTTCGAGGGCGGTGTGCGCGTGCCTTTCATCGCCCGCTGGACCGGTCGCCTACCCGCCGGACGTGAATGCGCCGAGCCGATGATGGAGACGGATCTGCTGCCAACCCTCGCCGCGCTCGTGGATGGTAAGATGCCGGAAAAGAAGATCGACGGTCAAAACATCCTGCCCGTGCTCGAAGGCGGTGCGTCACCGCATGATGCGCTCTTTTTTTACAGCGGTGATGAATTGCAGGCCGTGCGTAGCGGCGCGTGGAAGCTGCACTTCACCCATCCCTACATCTCCGTGGATGGCGAGCCGGGCCGCGATGGCAAACCGGCTCGTTTTGGCCAGATGAAGCCGAAGTCGATCACTCAAAGCGGCATCGACGGCATCGCCACGCGGCATGGTTATGTGGTGAAACAGCAAAAGACGGCGCTTTACGATCTCAGCCGTGATCCCGGCGAGTCGGAGGACGTGGCCGCGCAGCATCCCGAGGTCGTCGAGAAGCTCCAAAAGCTCGCCGTCGGCATGCGTGGCGATCTGGGCGATGCGCTGACGAAGACCAAAGCCACTGGCGCGAGGCCCGTGGGACGTGACAACTAATCCGCACCCCATCCCAATCATGCGCCTCGTCATCCAACGCGTCTCTGAAGCCTGCGTCACCATCGACCAAACTGTCACCGGCCGCATCGGGGCCGGTTTGATGATCCTTTGCGGCATCGAGCATGATGACACTGCGGAGGATGTGACCTGGCTGGTGCCGAAGGTCACGCAGATGCGCATCTTCAGCGATACGGAGGGAAAGATGAACCTCAGCGTGAAGGATATCGGCGGCGGGCTGCTGGTAGTGAGCCAGTTCACGTTGCACGCCAGCACGAAAAAGGGAAACCGCCCCAGCTTCATCCGCGCCGCGAGGCCGGAGCAGGCCATCCCGCTGTATGAGCAGTTCATGAGCGCCCTGGAGGCCGACACCGGGAGAAAGGTGGAGCGCGGTGTCTTTGGTGCAGACATGCAGGTGGCCCTCATCAACGACGGCCCGGTGACCATCGTGATCGACTCGCGAGCACGCGAGTAGTGCCCGCAACATCCAGCCACGCATGCCCAAGCCACGCGGAGCGGGAAGACTGTGCCTCGGCAAGGTTGGCTCACATACCCAACCCAACCATGAAACGCAACGATCCCATCTCCCACCTCATGACCCGCAACGTGATCACCGTGCATCACGGCGATCCGATCTCCAAAGTCCGCGCCCTCGTCCGCCAGCACGGCGTGCATCACCTCCCCGTCGTGAGCGGCGACCAGCTCATCGGCATCATCACCTGGAGCGACATCCTCCGCGTGAGCTTTGGCGATGCCTTCGGCACCGATGAACGCACCGTCGATGCCACGCTCGACCACACGCTCACCCTTGAGCAGGTCATGAAAAAAGACCCCATCACGCTCCCCGAGACCGGCACCGTCCGCGAGGCCGCTGAAATCCTCGCCAAGAGTGATTTCCATTCCCTCCCCATCGTCAACGGCGGCAAGGTCGTCGGCATGGTGACCTCCACGGACCTCATCCGGTATCTGGTGGATCAGTTTTAAAACGAGTTCGATAGCCTCATGGTACGTTGTTCACGCTTTAGCGTGACGAGCGTCCAAACAGCACGCTAAAGCGTGAACAACGTACCTTATCCCATCAGCGCCACGGCGATGGGATCGACGAGAGGTTTGCCGGTGCGGGTGAGCCAAACAACAGCCTCATCAAACTCAAGCAAGCCCTGATCACGCAGTGTGTTGAGCATGCGGCGTTGATCGGGGGCGATGAGGTCGAGGGGCAGGCCGCGCTTCGTGCGGAGTTCGAGGCCGAAGCGTTCGGTGCGGCGGTTTTCATCCGTGAGCACTTCGACATCCGTGGCGGTGTTTTCACCGGCGAGGGTGAGGGCGATGTAGCGCTCTGTGTCCGGCACGTTTTTCCATCGGCGGCCTTCGAGCGTGGAAAAGGCTCCGGGGCCGATGCCGAGGTAGTCCGCGCCGAGCCAGTAGGCCTCGTTGTGCTGGCTGCGATGGCCGGGCTGGGCGTAGTTGGAGATTTCGTAGTGCTCAAAGCCGCCAGCTTCGAGCAGGTCGATGGCGAGATGGAAGAAATCGGCATCGCGACCTTCATCGGTGCGGAATTCACCTTTTTGGAGGCGACGGAAGAAGTCGGTGTCCTCCTCATAATTGAGGTTGTAGGCCGAGATGTGGTCGGGCTGGAGCGAAAGCGAGTGTTCGAGGGTTTGACGCCAGGTTTCCAATTCCTGGCCGGGGATCGAAAACATCACGTCGAGGTTCAAACTGGGGAATTTCGCCTCGCGAAGCACCTGCCACGTTTCTTCCGCTTCGGCGGGCGAATGATCGCGACCGAGTGTTTTGAGCGTGGCGTCATCCCAGGCCTGGATGCCGAGGGAGATGCGTGTGACACCCATCTCACGCATGAGCGCCGCTTTGGAAGGCGTCACGGTGCGTGGATTGGCCTCCATCGTGAATTCGGCCACCTCGCTGAAGTCCACCCGCTCACGCAAGCCACGCAGCAGGCGCTCCAGATGCGTGTCACTGAGCATGGTGGGCGTGCCACCGCCGAAAAAGATCGTCTTCGGCTTCAGCGGCTGCTTTTCGACCTCTTTGAGCAGCGCATCGACAAACGCCGTCATGTCCGTCCCGCCCGGTGTGTGCTTGTGAAAGCTGCAATACGGGCAGATGCGGTGGCAGAAGGGGATGTGGAGGTAGAGGTGCAATCCAGTGGGCGGTTGGCTGTGAGCAGTTGTCAGTGCGAAAACAAGGTGTCTTGGACGAAAGCGTTGATCGAAGCAAATGAAGCGTCCAATGCTAACCGTCTTACCGACCACTGGCGACTGCCCACAGAAAATGTCCGACGAAACCCATCATGAACGCGAGCTTGGCGGCCAGTTGCTGGCGGCGGTGTCGCGGTCGTTTTATCTCACGCTGAAGGCCCTGCCGAAGGAGCTGCGGGAGCCCATTTC
>JBKCXA010000901.1:0-4123 GCA_046316935.1 Prosthecobacter sp. | reverse complement strand
TTCCTCGCTCGTCTGGCGGGTCGCACGGCGCAGGAGGTGATGACTTACATGACCATCCCGTCCACGATCAGCGGCGGGCCTTCGATATTCCAGGTGCATCTCGGCTCCGGTGAAGTGCTCACGGCGGGCGATGAGGCGGACGTGCTCGTGGCCTTTTACCAGCACAGCTACGACAGCCACTTCAATGCGCTGCGCCAAGGCGGCATCTGCCTCTACGACAGCGGCGAGGTGAAGGAGATCAAGCATGAGAAGGGCGTCTTCCACATCGGCATTCCCTTCACCGCGGCCACCGTGGAGGCCATCGGCGGCTCCGCGAAGGATCGCGGCAAGAACATGTTCGTGCTCGGCCTGATCGTGGCCGTGTTCAATTTGGACAAGGACAAGCTCGTCGGCATCATCAGCCGCCAGTTCGGCAAAAAAGACGAGTCCGTGCTGCGCAATGCGCTGTTGGCCTTTGATGCCGGTTACGCGTATCAGATCGGCGACATCGAAAAATTCGCGCTGGCTCCCGGCGAGGCCGATTCCGGCCACCGCATCTCCACGGATGGCAATCAGATGCTCTCGCTCGGCCTTCTCGCCGCCGGTGTGCGCTACGGCGCCGCGTATCCCATCACGCCGTGGTCCTCCATCATGGAAACGCTGCGCAGCGAGCTGCCACGCTACGGCGGCATCTTTGTACAGGCGGAGGACGAGCTCGCCGCCGTCAGCATGGCCATCGGCGCGGCCTTCGCAGGCCATCTCAGCATGACGGGCAGTTCCGGCCCCGGTCTGTCTCTGAAAATGGAAGCGCTCGGCTATGCCAGCATGGCCGAGCTGCCGCTCATCGTCGTCAATGTGCAGCGCGGTGGGCCTTCCACGGGCTTGCCGACGAGCGTGGAGCAAAGCGATCTCATGCAGGCCATCTACGGCAGCCATGGCGACACGCCGCGCTTCGTTTTGGCCCCGAAAGATGTCGAAGACTGCTTCTACATCGCCCTCGAAGCCGCACGCATCGCCAAGAAATACTCCAGCCCCGTCATCATCCTCAGCGACCAGGCGCTCAGCAGCCGCATCGAGGCCTTTGAAGAGCCCGATCTCGACAAACACTGGGTCGAGCCCACGCTCGATCAGACGCCGCGTGAGGCCGACTGGAAGCCCTATCCTTTGGACAAAACCACGCAGCATGCCCCTCCCGGAACGAAGATGCTCGGCGGCAAATACCCGCACATCTCCGGCCTTGAGCATGACGAGTGGGGCCACCCCTCCGGCAATGCCAAGATGCATCAGCAGATGACCAACAAGCGCCGTCAAAAGCTGCTCGATGCCGCCGCCGAATTCCCCGCGCCCGAAGTGCACGGCGATGCCAGCGGTGATGCCCTCATCATCGCCTGGGGCAGTGCCTGGGGCCCTGCGAAAGAAGCCTGCGACCGCCTCCGCAGTGAAGGCCACAAAGTCAGCGCCGCAAACATCCGCCACCTCCACCCGCTGCCGAACAAACTCGACGGCGTGCTTGCTGGCTTCAAAAACGTTGTCTGCGTCGAAATGAACGACTTCGGAGCCTACGGTCACGGCCAGCTCGCCATGCTGCTGCGTGCGAAGTATGCCGATCCGAAGATCAAGAGCGTCTGCAAGACCGATGGCCTCGCCTTCCGCGTGCGCGAGATCGTCACCGGTGTCGAAAAACACCTCGCCGCCGCGAAATAAGCCTGATCCCCCAACCTTTGCGGCCTCTGCCAGCCTCTCGCCGGCATGCGGGCGCGTTCATTTCCCTTCCCTGCCATGTCCCCCAACCGCCTCGAACTCATCGGCAACGAAGTCGCCATCATCTGGAGTGATGGCCATGAGCAGTTTGTATCGATGGAAAGGCTCCGCGCCGCCTCGCCGAGCGCGGAAAACACGGGCGAACGTGATTTGCTGGGACGTCAGTATGGCGGCAGCAACCAGAAATCCTTCCCAGGCGTCACTGTGAAGGATTGGAGGATGGTCGGCGGCTACGCCATCCAGTTCGACTTCAGCGACGGCCACAATACCGGGCTCTACACCTTTGATTACCTCCGGGCGCTCGACGCTCCCGCAGGCTGAGGCTCAGCCCGGCTGCTGCCTTACCTCGGTCGTGAAGGACCGGCTGGTTGCCAGTCGCCAACTTTGGCCTCGGCTGGGTTCACGAGGCGGATGCCGGGGCGTGTGAACTCGATGCGCCGCTGGCGGTAAAGCGCTCCCAGAGCCTGTTTGAAGGCCTTCTTGCTCGCGTCGAAGGCCGAGCGGATGCGCTCAGGAGGGCTGTCATCGTCGAACGGAAGCGTTCCGCTGTTCTGCTTCAACGCATCGAGAATCTTGTCGGTCAGCGAGGCCACGCGCTGGTAGCCTGCCGCGTCGAGACTGAGGTCGATCTTCCCGCCCGGATGGATCATCATCACGTAGCCCTTCACCTGCTGCCCGATCGCCAGCGGCGCACCGATGTTGCTGTGGTAGAGCAGGCCGAGGTGGGTGCCCTCAATGAGGGCATTGTATCCCAGCGGCGTGCGGGCGGCGATGAGCAGCCGCACCTCCTGCCTCGGTTTGAAGGGCGGCCGGTCTTTGCTGAGGTGCCGGTTCAGCCGCGTGGTGGCGATGATGCGGTCGGTTTTGTCATCCAGCATGACATGGACGACCACCCTTTCGCCCACGGAGACCTTGTGCTCCCCCTGTTCCCTGAAGGGTAGCAACAGATCCTTGGCGAGGCCCCAGTTCAAGAAGGCCCCGATGTTCCGGTTCACACTCACGACCTCAAGCGTGGCAAACTCCCCCACCATGGCGAATGGCTGCTCCGTGGTCGCCACCAGTCTGTCCTCGGAGTCGCGATAGATGAAGACATCCAGCTTCTGCCCGATTTCCGTGCCGCGAGGGATGTGGCGGTTGGGCAGAAGAATCTCCCCGAGTTCCCCAGCATCGAGGTACACGCCGCGTGGGGTGCTATGGAGCACGGTGAGGAGGTTGCGTTTGCCGATCTGGGTCATCCCCGCCAGTAAACGGCGAGTGAAGGGCAAAAGCAATATGGACGGAGCCGGAGGAGCGAAGGATTTCCCTAACGGACCAGGCATGGAATTTCCGCTGGATTTCATGCCTTAACCCGCCAGAATCCGCGTCCCTCTCCGTTCCGTATCCCCCACAGTTCCCCACAACCACCACACGCCTCCGACCATGTCTGACAGCTCCCACGCCCACAAATGCTGCTCCAATCTCGCCCCGGCTTACGCGCACCTGCTGCTGCGTCTCTGGGTCGGCATGCGCCTCTTCATGGCGGGCCTGGACAAATTCCGCTGGGGCAATGGTGAGACCACCACCTTCAGCCTTTCGAACTACACCGAGCTGAAAGCCCCGCCGATCGCCAAGCTGATGGCCACCAACAGCTTCCTGCCTGAGGCCATGTGCAATGCCTTCGCCAACTCCATCGGCTACGTCCTCCTTCTCGTGGGCGTTTGGACCGCCATCGGCATCTTCACCGAGCTGGGTCTGCTTGCCGCCGGTCTCGTCTTCCTTTCCCTCGGCTTCGGTCTGGCCTGCCTTCCGGACGACACCGAGCTCGTCGTGAACATCGGCTTGTCCGTCGGTCTCGTGGCTCTCTGCCTCATGACCGCTCACGCGAAGAAATTCTCCCTCGACGGCATCTTGGGCAAGAAGAAGGCCGAATAAGCTTCCAGCGTGCCGTCACATGTCACGCACCTGTTTCTTCAACCTTCACGCGACACCCCGAATGAGCACCACTTCCGCTCCTCTTTCCCGATTCCTCGACCGCAGGGGCTTCCTGCGCACCGCCGCCCTCACCGGCGGGGCCATCCATCTGGCCACCAGCAAATCCGCCGTCGCCCAAGAAACCGCCGCTGGCCGCACCATCAAGTGCGCTCTCGTTGGTTGCGGTGCCCAAGGCAACGCCCTCCGCACGGCCTCCAAAGACGTGCCGGGCATCCAATGGGTCGCCATGTGCGACATCTGGAAATTCTCCGTCGCCAAGACCCGCGGCGGCTTCCTCGGTGAAAACAAGCACCAGATCGACGGCGAAGTGAAGATCTACGACGACGTCGAGGCCATGCTAGAAAAGCAGCCCGACATTGAGGCCGTCTTCATCGCCACGCCAGACTTCCTCCACGCTCCGCTGTCCCGTCTT
>JBKCXA010000900.1:0-3440 GCA_046316935.1 Prosthecobacter sp. | reverse complement strand
GCGCACGAGCCCGTGCAGACCACGCAGGAATTTGACGCCATGATCTGCTGGTTCGCCGACAAAAAGACGCTCAAGCCCCGTGGCCGCTTCCACATCCGCCACACCCCGAACGACGTTCGCGCTGTCGTGACCGAGGTGCATTACAAGGTGAACATCAGCACGCTCGAAAAGAGCGCCGAGAACAAGGAATTCACCCTTAACGACATCGGCTGCGTCCGCATCCGCTGCGCCAGCCCCGTCTTCTTCGACGCCTACGCCCAAAACCGCACCACCGGCAGCTTCGTGCTCGTGGACGAGCAGACGAACAACACCGTCGCCGCCGGAATGATCCTCAAACCGCTGGCCGATGCCGGTGACGAGGACGCTGAGGTCGCGATTTGATGTTTTGGATGTTTTGGCAGGCAGGGGATGCCATTCCAATCAAGAGCAGCGTGTGATTCGCGGGGAGATAAGCCCACCCATGAATCCGAACGCCATCACCTGGGCCGGTGTTTTTCCGGCCGTCGTCACGCAGATGCATCAAGACCAGTCGCTCGATCTCGCGGCGACCGCGAGGCATTGGGAGGCCTTGATCGAGTCGGGCGTGGCCGGGCTGATCGTGTGCGGATCATTGGGTGAGAATCAGACGCTGCTGCCGGAGGAGAAGCGAGCCGTTGTGAAGCATGCAGTGCAGGTGGCCGCCGGACGTGTGCCGGTGGTGAGCGGCGTGGCGGAGACGAGCACACAGGCTGCGGTGAGCTACATGCAGGACTGCGAAAAGCTCGGTGCTGCCGGCTTCATGGTCATGCCGCCGATGGTTTACAAACCCGACGCCATGGAGACGGCCCAGTGGTTCCGCACGCTGGCCAAGGCGACGCCGCTGCCCTGGATGCTTTACAACAACCCCGTGGGCTACCACACCGATGTGACACCGGAGATGTTCGTCGAGCTGGCGGACATCGAAAACCTCAAGGCGATCAAGGAAAGCAGCGCCAACACCCGCCGCATCACCGAGCTGCGCAACCTGACGGGCGGCCGCTATCAGATTTTTACGGGCGTGGATGATCTCTTCCTCGAATCGGCCATCCTCGGCATCGACGGATGGGTGGCCGGCAGCGGCATCGCTTTTCCAAAAGAGAACCAGAAGTTGTGGGATCTGGCCAAGGCCGGCCGCTGGGATGAGGCACGGGCGCTCTACCGCTGGAGCCAGCCGCTCATGAAGCTCGACACGCACCTTCACTTTGTACAGTACATCAAGCTGCTGTGCCAGGAGACCGGCCTCGGCAAGGAATGGGTCCGCGAACCCCGGCTGCCGCTGAGCGGCGCGGAACGCGAGCAGGTGCTCAAAATCATCCGTGAGGCGCTGGCAAAGCGTCCGGCTTGAAGTCTGTCGCTCACGCCTGATTCAGGTCCAGCACGCCTGTGCTGAAGCCGAATTGACCGGTCTCGACGCCCATCCGCTGGGCGAGGGAGACGAAGAGATTGGAGAAGACGTGCTTGTCCTTCTCGATGGCGATGTGGCGGCCGTGTTTGTAGCCGCCGCCGGCGAGGACGAGAGGCAGATTCGCCGTGCTGTGGGCACTGGCGTTGCCGAGATTCGACCCAAACAGCACCGCGGTGGTGTCGAGGAGGCCGGTGGACTTCAATTTCGTGAGGAAAGCAGCGAAGGCGGTGAACTCGGCGAGCTCGATGACCTTCAGCTCCTCGATCTTCGCGGCGTCCTGGCCGTGGTGGGAGAGGTTGTGCCAGTCGTTTTTCACTCCGTCGATCTCCGGCACGGCGTTCATGCCGTTGAGGCGCAGCGTCACGGTGCGGGTGCTGTCGTTTTGCAAAGCGAGCACGACGAGGTCCTGCATGAGCTTCATCTTGCCGATGGCATCCGTGCGGCTCTGAATGTCCGTCGGCGGCTTCGCATCGACCTTCGGTTTGGGCTTCTGCGCCCATTCCTCGTTCTGCACCAGTCGGCCTTCGAGGTCACGCACGGCGCTGAAGTATTCATCGAGCTTCTCCTGATCGCGTTTGCCGAGTTCGCCGTGGAGTTTCTTGGCCTGGCCCATGACGGTGTCGAGGATGCTGCGGCCACGTTTGAGCTGGTGGACCTGCGCCGCGATCTCCGCCGGTGTGCCATCGACAAAAAGCTGCTGGAAGGCCTTCGAGGGTGAGCTTTCTGCAGGAAGCGGCACGCCGCTGGCGCTCCAGGAAAGCGAGTCGCTGCCGGTGCCGAGGATGAGGCTCGGAAAACGCGTCTGCGAGCCGATGCGCTCGGCGATGTGCTGGTCGATGGAGATGTTGTTTTTGAACCCGGCGAGCCCCGGATGCTTCGCGGAGGTCAGCCACGTCATCTCGGAGGTGTGGCCATTCGCACCGTTTTGCTCCTCATGCTGCAAACCGGAGATCACCGTGAAATCGCCCTTCAGATCCTTCAGCGGCTCCAGGTAGGGCGTGAGCGTGTAATTCGCCCCCGTTTCCTGCGGAAACAGAAACGGCGTGTGAAAGCCCAGCGTGGCGCACATCGCCAGAAAACGCGGCGGCGGATTCGCGACTGCGGCCTGTGTCCGCGTTGCAAAGGCAGGCACCATGGCCTCCAAAAACGGCAGCGAGAGCATGGCTCCGGAGCCACGCAGGAAGGCACGGCGGTCGAGATGGCGTTTGGTGGCGGTGTGCATGGCGTGTGCGGCTGAAACGAACGACTGGCCCCGAGTCTGACAGGATTAAAGCCGCAGCTTTTTCACCAGCAGAGACTCCTTCTCGGCATCCGTCATTGGCTTGAAGTCCACTTTGCAGTTCGGGAGCGCCGCTTTGATCGCCTCCACATCGGCGGGGGAGATGTCCACGGTCTCGATTTTGAGTTTTGTGAGCTTTGGCAGCGCTTGGAGATGCGGAAGGATCTTCGCGCTGAGGCGGGCTTCGGTGAGTTCGAGGGCTTCGAGCGTCTTGATCTGCGCCACGAGGCTCATCGTCGATTCGTCGAAGCTGATTGGCGTGTCCTTACCCCATTCCGGCAGGCGTTGGCCGAGGCGGAGCGAGGTGAGCGAGAGCTTTGCGAGGTGCGCATTGCCCGCTTTAGTCTGCGCGGTGTGCCAGGTGCGGAACCCTTTCAACTGCGTGAGCTGACCGATGGCCTCCAACGCCACATCCCCGGCCGTCGATCCGGCAAAAGTCAGGCTCTCCAGCTTTGGCAAAGCCTTCAGTTCGGCGAGTCCGCTGCCGGTGAAGTCTTTTGACCGAAACGCCGGATGAAAAAACGAGATCGACTTCAGCTTCTGAAACGCGGTGAAGTGTTGGTAGCCCGCATCGGTGAGCTGGATGCCATCGCTGCTCAGGCGCTCGAGCTCGATGAGGCCGGTGAGTAGCGCCAGCGTGCTGTCCGTGATCGTTTTGCCGCTGATGGTGAGGTCTTTGATCGTGGTGAAGCTGCCAAGCGTTTTGAAATCGGCTTCGGTGAAGGCATCGCACTTCAC
>JBKCXA010000899.1:0-4091 GCA_046316935.1 Prosthecobacter sp. | reverse complement strand
CGCTCTCTTCACCGACCGCGGACCGGACAAAAGCGCCGAAATCTGGGCCACGCCCTACTATGTGGCGCCGGAAAAGATCCTCCAAAACCAGGAAGACTACCGCAGCGACATCTTCAGCCTCGGTGCGACGCTTTTCCACGCCCTTACCGGCTCACCGCCGCATCAGGTGGACACGCATGCCATTGAAGAACTGCGCCGCATCAAGAGCCGCCGCGTCACGCTCGGCGATAGCGGCCTGCGCTTCGCCGCCCGCACGGAGCATGTCATCAACCACATGCTCAGCTTCAAGCCCGAGGACCGCTTCTCGAACTACGACGAGGTCGTCGAGGAGCTGCGCCTCGCGGATGGTTTGCTGAATCAAACGGGCATCCGCCGCCGGCTCATCTCTCGTCGCGCACGCCTGATCGGCACCGTGGCCGCCTCCATTATGCTCGCCTTCCTCGTGGGCTGGCTGTTGGGCGAGGGAAGGCAGCGTAGCACCACGAAAAGCATCGCACGGCAGCTAACAACCGCCGATCCCGGCTCGCTCGCGGGCGATGGCGTCACGGTCGAAGCTGGCAGCAAAAAGACCGTCACCGAAAAATTCCTCGAAGCCCGCCAGCAGATGCTCGGCGAGCGGCACTTCGCCGAGGCGCGGCACCAGTTTGAGCGCATCGCGGATTCCAAAGACACGCGACAGCCCACGCAGTGCTGGGCTCGCTTCAATGCCGCGCTTTGCGCCCTCATGCTGGGTGATCGCAAGAAAGCCGAGGAAGCCTTCCACGACCTCGCCGTCAAAGGCGCGGAGAAGGACACGCTCGCTGCGGTGAATGGCCTTGGCACCTTCTTTGCCACCGTCGGCCAGCGCATGGAGAAAGGCCTCGGCCTCGGCACACCGCAGGCGAAGCTCGGCTACAAAACCACCAACGAAGAACTGCTCGGCTACCTCGCCCAAGGCCTCGCCGAATGGCATTTCGGGGATGCCGAGGCCGGCGCACGCGAGATGGAGTTTTTTCAATCGAGCCTCGCCGAGCTCAAACAAGCCTCCGCAGCCTCCGCCACGGCTTCGAGCGATTGGGTGGCGCTTTACCGCGTGCTCGTCGATTTCTACAAGGCCGATTTTCACCTCCTGCGCACCGCTTTGAAGCAGCGCAAAGTGAACACACTCGACGAGCTCAGCGCCGCGCTCGACGAGGTGCGGCAGACGCGTGAGAAGATCAAATCCAGCGGTGCCTTCCGCACCAGCATCGAGCAGATGGAGGCCGGTCTGAAGCGTGAACTCGCCCGCGTGCGGCTCGACGAGCAGACCAAGCAACGCCGCGAGGAAGAAACCCGCCGCAAGGCCGATCTCGCCCAGCTAGCTGAGGTCACTGCGCTGCTGCCCTCGCTCGTGCATGGCTTCGACTACTCACGCGCCATCGACCTGCTCAGCGGCCTGCGCTTTGAAAGCAGCGACGTGCGCACCGCCGTCGAAGGTCGTCTCTACCTCTATACCTCCGCACGCGATTTCACCAAGCAGCTCCAGCTCGATCTCATCGCCAAAGGCTGGACCGGCACGCTCACGCAGCGCAGCGGTGTCACCCTCACCGGCACCGCGAGCCTCGCCACGCTCGGCGGCGATCTCCAAATCAAAGTCGATGGCGGCACGCTGACGATTCCCTTCGATTCCATCGCGCCGCAAAGCCTCATCGAGATGGCGCAGAGCTTCACCACGCAGATCACCGACTCCACGGAGTACTACAACCGCCAGGAACTCGCCGCCGTCTTCGCCCGTGCCGCAGGCCTGGATCAGCTTTCGACCACTCTCGCCGCCCAGCTCATGGAAGAGAACCGCCCCTTCCGCTCCCGTTGGATGAAGGTGATGGAAGCGGGGATTTGAGAGCGGGAACGTGGCACAGGTTTTTAACCTGTGCGGTCGAAGGCAAGGGTGAGCGAGCACTCTAAACCGATCGTGACACCCCAGGGTGGTCTGAAAGCGGAGCGTCAGCTGCCACGCCTGACTGAACAGGTTACAAACCTGTTCCACTTTCTCTGCCCTTCGCCGGGCAGCAAAAAGGCGCAGAACTTATCGTCCTGCGCCTTTCGTTGTCGATAACCAAACGCTTACGCCTTGATCTCGACGTTCCAGAAGGTGTTCCAGTCGTCGATGTTGTTCAGATCGACAGCGCCGGGGTTCACGCTGCCGTCATCTGGCAGGCCGCAGGCGTCGAGGATGCCTTTGCGCACGTCGTCGCCGTGGATGTAGCCGCGGATGGCGGCGTTGTGCTTGTAGATGTTGCCCTTCGTGAGGTTCACGCCGGGCTGCGTGCGGATCCAGGACTCGAGCTGCGTGTAGCTGGGCTTTGTGTCGATGAAGGCCTTGAAGGTGTCGATGTTGATGCCGAGCGCGTCGAGCGTCATCTGGTCGTAACCGCAGCCGATGCCGGGATAGTCAGGGTGCAGCTTGCCAGCGGCGGCGAGGGAGGCCTTCTGCCAGAGGCGGGGAAGATGAAGGACACCGAGGGGGCCGGCGACGCCGGAGCTGATGAGAGGAACGATTTGAGCCATGAGGGTATGTTGGGTTGGTATTTCGTGAATCGAATTCGCCTTGGCGAACGAAGCGTGACTTTGACGAGTCCGCTCCGACGCGGCAAGAACAAACGCTCACGCCCTGTTTTCTCGATCCCCCGATTTCATGAAAAAAACCTCGCTCATCGCCCTTGCGGCGCTGCTGGCCCTGCCATGCGCCGCCGCGGAGAAAAAAGCCGCGCCCAAGGCAGCTCTCGAACTCCACAAATGGTCCGGCGATCTCAACGTGCCTGATCCCGTGGCCGTGACGACGGATGAGAAAGGCCGCGTCTATGTCGCCGCCACCACGCGGCGCAAAGTGGCCGATCTCGACATCCGCGAGCACTCGATGTGGATCGCTGACGACGTCTCTTTGACCAGCGTGGAGGAAAAAGAGACCTTCCTGAAGCGCGAGCTCGCTCCTGGCAAACTGCGCCTTCCGCGTGGTGGCCTCAAAGATCACAACAAAGACGGCAGCATCGACTGGAAAGACCTCACCGTTCACAGCGAGCGCATCTACCAGCTCCGCGACACGGATGGCGACGGCACCGCTGACAAGATGACTGTTTTTGCGGAAGGCTTCAACAGCGTCGTCACCGGCATCGCGGCAGGCATTTTGTATCACGACGGCTGGGTTTACGTCACGGTCGCGCCCGATCTCGTGCGCCTTCGCGACACGAATGACGACGGCGTTGCCGATGAGCGTGAAGTCGTCGCGCATGGCTTTGGCATGCACATCGCGTATGCCGGGCATGACATGCACGGCCCGCGCATCGGCCCGGATGGTCGCATCTACTGGAGCATCGGCGACAAAGGCGTGAACGTGACGAGCAAGGAAGGCGTGAAGTGGTTTTACCCGCACGAAGGCTGCGTCATGCGCTGCGAGCCGGACGGCAGCGGCTTCGAGGTCTTCGCGCACGGCCTGCGCAACGTGCAGGAGATCGCCTTCGACGATTTCGGCAACATCTTCGGCGTGGACAACGACGCCGACCTCCCCGGCGAAAAAGAACGCCTCGTGTACATCACCGAGCGCAGCGACTCCGGCTGGCGCTGCGGCCATCAGTATCAAAAAGAAAAGAGCCGCTGGATCATGGATAGCCTGTGGAAAGCCCCCGTAGGCGCGTTCGCCAGAACGCGGGAAGGCTCCGCAGACTCGACCGATGCCCGCACTCTGGCGAGTGCGCCTACTTACCATACCCCGCCGCTGCAAAACTACTCGAACGGCCCCGCTGGCTTTGCGCACGAGCCCGGCACCGCGCTCGGCGCCTCGCTGCGCGGCCATTTCATCCTCGATCAGTTCCCCAGTGGCAAAATGACCGCCTTCCAGCTCTCACCGAGCGGCGCTTCGTTCGTCATGAAAAACGAACGCGTCATCCACAGCGGCATCATGGGCATCGGCCTGGCCTTCGCGAACAACGGCGGCCTCCTCATCGCCGATTGGGTCGGCGGCTACCCGCTCGACGAACTCGGCCACATCTGGCTCGCCGCCGATCCTTCCGCTCAAAACAGCCCCGAGCGCCAAGAAACCTCCAAACTGCTCGCCGCGGACCTTGATGCCTCCCACC
>JBKCXA010000898.1:0-2474 GCA_046316935.1 Prosthecobacter sp. | reverse complement strand
CTAATTAATTTCTTGTTAGATACGCAAGCGGCAAATGGCTACGAAGAAGTCAATGTACCTCATCTCGTGCTACGCGAGTGTATGGAAGTCACGGGTCAACTACCGAAATTTGAATCCGACATGTATGGCACTGAGCCTTCGGAAACTGATCACCGCAATACACTTTTCCTCGCACCTACTGCTGAGGTTCCTGTCACTAACTTATACCGCGACACCATCGTTGCAGAAAACGATCTGCCAATGAAGCTCGTCGCTTACACTCCCTGTTTCCGCCGTGAGGCAGGTTCTGCTGGACGCGATAACAAAGGGATTATCCGCATGCACCAGTTCGATAAAGTCGAGCTCGTGCAAGTCGTTGAGCCAGAAAAAGGTTTCGAAGTGTTAGAAGAACTTACTGGCCACGCGGAAAGCATTTTGCAAAAGCTCGGGCTGCATTACCGAGTCATTGAACTCTGCACTGGCGACATCGGTCAGTCGTCTGCAAAAACCTACGACATCGAGGTCTGGGCTCCCGGACAAGGCAGCTACCTCGAAGTATCGAGCTGCTCCAGCTTTGGCGACTACCAAGCCCGCCGCATGAACCTGCGCTTCAAAGACGAAAACGGCAAAAATCGCATCCCGCACACGCTGAACGGCTCCGGCACGGCTTTGGCTCGCCTCTTCGTCGCCCTCGTCGAAACCTACCAACAGGCCGACGGCACCATCTTGATCCCCGAGGCCCTTCGCGGCCATTTCGGGGCTGAAAAGATCGGGTGATATTCATCCGGTGAATCTGCTGGATGCCGTCCGATGGCCCGCTAACGCTCTGCCATGAGCATCTCCTCCGGCTTTTTGCAGTTCACCACGACAGGAAACCCCGCCGAGGTCATCCAGGTGGCCGAGCGAGAGCTTCCGGCCCCGAAGGGCCACGAGGTGCGCGTGCGCATGCGCTATGCGCCGGTGAATCCGGCCGATTTGAATTTCATCGAGGGCACCTATGGTCGCGCGGCGACGCCGCCGTGCATTCCGGGCATCGAGGGCTGCGGCGAGGTGGAGGCTGTCGGGCCGGAGGTGCAGTCGCTCGCGCCGGGGGATGTGGTGATTCCGTTGCTCGGCACTGGCTGCTGGGTGCAGCATCTCACGTTGCCCGAGCACGCACTGGCGAAGGTGCCGCCGCAAATCGACCGCGTGCAGGCGGCGATGCTGCGCGTGAATCCGGTGACCGCCTGGCGGCTCCTGCGAGGCTTTCTCGATCTCGAAAAAGGCGAGTGGGTGGTGCAAAACGCCGCGAACTCGGGCGTCGGCCGCGCTTTGATCCAGATCGCGAAGCGCTTCGGCCTGCGGACGCTGAACTTCGTCCGCCGCGCGGAACTCGCGGACGAATTGAAGGCCCTCGCTGCCGATGAAGTGCTCGTGGATAGCGAGGAAGGCCTCGCGCAGGCCAAGGACCTCCTCGGCAAAACCCCACCACGCCTCACCGCGAACGCGGTGGGCGGAGACAGCGCCACGCGCCTGATGGACTTGCTCGCGCCGGAGGGCGTGCACGTCACCTACGGCGCGATGAGCCGCCGCAGCCTTAAAGTGCCGAACAAATTCCTCATCTTCAAAAACCTCCAGCTTCACGGCCTGTGGGTGAGTCGCTGGTTCGACAAAGTGAGCCACGCCGAGCTTTACGATGTGCTGGAACCGCTCACAGAGATGATCCTTGCCGGTGAACTTGTGACCGCGGTCGATCAGATCGTGCCGTGGAAAGAGGCGACGCGTGCCATCCAGCGTGCGCAAGAAGGCGGACGCGCTGGCAAGGTCCTGCTGGACTTCGCGTGAGGCCTCGCTGAAAACTTGTTCACAGCGAACGCGATTATTCACAGATCGCGCCACTTCGAAAAGACCCACATCTTGTTTCGGATACCTTAAGGAACCCCAAGATACGGGAAAAATGGGGCTTGTGCCTTGCGGCATCTCCCCCGCGCGTGGTTTGCTCCACCTCAGCACGTCTGACTTCTCACGTCTCACCTTTCACGCCCCGATCGCGCCATGTATCTCAAAAGCCTCACCCTCCACGGCTTCAAGTCGTTCGCTGACAAGACCCACTTTGAATTCCACAAAGGCGTCACCGGCATTGTCGGCCCGAATGGCTGCGGGAAGTCGAACGTCGTCGATGCCATCCGCTGGGTGCTCGGGGAAACGTCCGCGAAAGCCCTGCGCGGCGATGAAATGGCCGACGTCATCTTCAATGGCACCGACAAGCGCAAGCCCGTCGGCCTTGCCGAGGTCACGCTGACGATGGCGGATTGCGAGGAGTCGCTGAAGGTCGATTTCAACGAGGTCGCCATCACGCGTCGCGTGTATCGCGATGGCAAGAGCGAGTATCGCCTCAACAACACCGTCTGCCGCCTGAAGGACATCCACGACCTCATCGCGGGCACCGGCATCGGCCGCGCAGCTTACTCGATCATGGCACAGGGCCAGATCGACATGCTTCTCAGCTCGAAGCC
>JBKCXA010000897.1:0-3306 GCA_046316935.1 Prosthecobacter sp. | reverse complement strand
GCTGAGGCGGTTCTTGAGACCCCAATCGTATTGGTGTGAACCTTTGAGGAAGAAGCCCGGCGTTTCCTGAGGGACGCTCGTGAAGTATTCCTTTTCCTTTTTGTCAGCAGCGGAGGTGGAGATGTCGGCCATGGTCGTGTGCGGTTGGGGATGGATGTGAGGCCGCACGCATAACCAACCACGGTCCGGCTTCCATGCCTGACTCGGCGGGAAATGTGTCGGATTTGGCAAGACGGGGGTTACCCGCTCTCACCGCGTCACCCAACGCGAGCCGGACGAGAGGCCGACCTGCCAGTTGCGCTCGTGCATGTGGCTGTAGTCGGTTTTGCCGTGGGCTCCGATGAGCCAGACGCCGGTGTGGCGCTTCCACTCGCGGCTCATGCTCTCGGCAGTGTGGCAGCCCCAGCTCTTGCAGTAGGCGTTTTTGGCGAAGGCGCTGCCATTGATGCGGCCGAGGTCCGCCTGATGGAGCCAGCAGACGGAGTTGGCATACACGTCCGAGCTGTAATCGAACATGAAACTGTATTTGTTCGAGTGGCCGAAGTACTCGAAGCCGGAGATTTTGGTGCTCCAGCGGCTCATGCCGCCGTTGATGTAGCGGATGAGCTCGTCGGTGCTACGAAACCACACCAGCTTGATGAAGGGGTAGGCCTTGGGCACGGACTCCACGTTTTGAGTGAGCGGCTGGCGCTCGGAGGCCGCGCGGCGCACATAACCATCGCGATACACCAGCCAGGTGATGTGCGTGCCCGCCGGGGCGGTCTTGTGGATCTCCTGCATGCGCACGCGGGCGGTGCGGATGAAATTTCCCCACCAGCGGTCGTGCTGCTCCTGTGGCTTCCGCAGGTCCTCGAACTGCCGCACCGCCGGCCCGCCGCTGACGACGATGTATTCCGTGTCCGCAATGGCGGAGGTGATGGACGCGGCGAGGAGGGCGAGGAGAAGCCGGAGGCGCATGGCGGGGATCAGTTACTTGAGTTCGGTGAGCTTGAAGTTCTTGAACTGGACCACCATCGGCGGGCCTTGATGGATCTGGAGGGCCAGGAGGCCTTCCTTGGGGGCGTTGGCGGCATCTTCATCGGTCACGTCGATGGTCTGCATGCCGTTGATGAAGTGCTGCACATGGTTGCCCTTGGCGACGATGCGATATTCGTTCCAGTCTTCCTTTTTGATGGCGGCCTGGATGGCGGCGTTGTCGCCCACGGTGCCGTTTTTCTCGACGGTGGGCTTCTTGGCATCGGCGCCGGGCTTGATGGTGTTTTTCTCGCCGCGGAGGGCCAGAATACCGCGACCACGCTCTTCATAGAGGATGCCGCTGTATTTATCGCCCGCCTCGAAATCAGCCTGGTAGCCGCTGATGATGGGGCCGAAGGCTCCGGGGTCGAGTTCCTTGCTGCGATACTGCACACCGGAATTTCCCTTCTCGATGCGGTATTGGAAGGAGAGTTCGAAATCGCTCACCTTGCCGCCTTTCCAAACGAGGAAGGTGTTGTGCTTGATGATGCCCTTCTTCGGATCGGCGGGGTCAGGCGGCGTGATGCCGGTGATGGCGCCGTCCTTCACGCTCCAGAGGTCTTTGTTGCCTTCCCAGCCGGTGAGGTCTTTGCCATTGAAGATTTCCACCTCGCCGGCAGCGGCGGTGAAAGTGAGGGCGAGGAGGGCGGCGAAGGTGTGGAGCGGTTTCATGGATGGTTGAAGTGCGGGCGAGGTTTAACGCCAGCGCCGTGGATTGTCTAGCGGCGGAGCGGGGGCTTACTTCGCCAAAAACAGCTCCGGGGAGACCTTCGCAGGCTTTGGCTCGCTGAAGGTCATGGTGAGGGTTGAGCCGTCTCCCTGGATGATGCGGAGGAGGTACATGCGTTTGCCGCCGGGCTCGATTTGCATGTCGATCTGCTTGAGATGCTTTTTCACGAGCAGGGGCCGCGGGACGAGGGTGATGGTGGCAAATTTGACCTCTTGCTGGGTGACTTTGACGGTGAAATTCTCGGTGAGGGAGGTGGTGTCCATCTCGCGACCGTTGAGAAACTTGATCCAGGAGCGGGCACGGCGGTCCTCGGGGTTCAGCGTCTGCCAGGCGGCGTCCTTGCCTTCTTTGAGGAAGGCTTCTTCGCCGTTGAAGATCATGATCGTGCTCGGCGGGCTGCCCAGCTCCCAGCGGAAGCGGCCGTCCTGCATCTTCCAAAAGCGGCCTTCGCTCTTCGCGGGCTCTTTCAGCACTGGCGTGGTGCGTGTCTGCTGGAAGGTCACCTGGATGTCGCCCACGTTTTTCTGGTCGGCGGCCCATTTTTCAAACACCGGCGGCAGTCCCTGCGCCGCGCAGGAGAGCGTGAGAAGACAGAGCGAGAGGGCGAGGCGGATCATGCGGGAGCTTGAACATGCTTCGAGAGATTTCTCAAGCGGAGGAATAGCCGCCAAAGATCGCAAGGACCGCAAAAAAGTCAGGGAGTTCTACTTTGCGTTCTCTGCGATCTTTTGCGGCCATTCACTCGATCTCACGGAGCCTTCAAATACGCGATGAGATCCGCCATCTGCTGCGGGTTGATGGCGGCTTCGAGGCCTTCGGGCATGAGGGAGATGCCGGGGCTGGTGAGGGATTTGATCTCGCTACGCAAGACGGTGTCCGTGCCGCCATCGGCGCGTTTGAGGGTGAGATTGCCGGCGGTCTCGCTGGTGATGAGGCCGCTGAGGGTGCGGCCGTCGTTGGTTTCGACGAGGTAGAGCGCGAAATTCGGCGAGACCTCGCGATTCGGGTCGAGGATGTTCGTGACGAGCTGCTCGGCGGTCCACGCCTTGATCGTGCCGAGGTGCGGTCCGACGTCGTTGCCCTTGTCCGCGAACTTGTGGCAGACCATGCAGGCCGTTTCGTAGATTTTGGCTCCGCGAGTGGCGTCTCCGGGCAATGTACTCAAGGGCTTTAGCCCGTTTTCGCTCCCGCTTCGGTTTGCGGGAGGTTTGGCGAGCTGAAGCTCTGGATTACTTTTCAGGCCGAGTGCCGTCAGATACGTCTCGATGACCTCCTTCCGGTTCGATGACGAACCATCGCCGATGAGCTTGGCGATGCGTTCCGCCAGCGCAGGCGTCTTCTGCCTTCCCAGCGTGGCCTTCGCGGCGACGCTGAGTTGCGCGGGCGTGATCTTCTTTGCCTCGATGGCATCCAGCAGCTTCGCGATGCGGTCGGTGCGCGAGAGAAGGATCGTGGTGGCCTTGTCGCGAAGCGTTGGCGTCATCTTCGGCCACGCCTCGATGAGCATGTCCGCGACGGCAGGCTCACGATAGCTGCCATGGGCTTCGAGGGCGGCGAGTTGG
>JBKCXA010000896.1:0-3607 GCA_046316935.1 Prosthecobacter sp. | reverse complement strand
GGGGAGACCGCACCGTCCACGGTGCCGTTGTGGGTGGTGGGAAGGTCGTGGAGGTCGAGGCGCTTGATGCCCTCGGTGAAGAGGCTGGCATAGACGGCGTCGGCGGCCATGTGGCGATGGGCTTGAATCCAGAGCGGGGTTTCTTGGAGGCCGCTGATGCCGCGGAGGGACTGCACGGCGCGATGGATGTCCCACACGCGCATGCCATCGAGGGTTTGACCGAGGAGGTAGAAGCGACGGAGGCGCTGGGTCTGCGCCTTCTCACTGCCGCTCCACGCGGTGGGGCCGATGCCACGCGGGCACACATAGGCCATGCCCCATTTGAAGGTGGTGAACATCTTTTGCTCCTGCTCGAAGGCCTTGTCATCATCAGGCAGGCCGGGGAAGGCTTCGAGGAGCTTGCCAAAGCGCTTGTGGTAGGTGGCGCAGAAGGTGTCCCAGCCTTCTTCATCGAGGACGTTTAAGGCGACGAGTTCGAGGTCCTCGGGGCGCAGGCCATCGCGATGGGTGATGAAGAGGCGAAGGCGATAGCCGGACTGCGGCTCGAAGTCGAAGGCGGACATCTCGATGCCATCCCGCACCATGCTGCCCTCCTGCGTGACATTGACGCCACCGGCATCCTGCGGCCAGCCGCGGAAGGTTTTTTCGCTGAGCGACTTCAACCAGCCGTCCTTCAACTGCTGCCAGTCTTTTTCATTCGTGGGCGGTGCAGGAGCCTTTGCCATGGGGACGAAGGTTTCGTCGATCCTGGTGTTTCGTTCGTCCTTGGGCAGCGCGGTGAAGACACGCAGGGCCTCGGGTTCGAGGCGTTTTTTCGCGCCTTCGTCGATGACCTGCATGGAGTCGGCTCCTTTGAGATGGCGCTCCATCCAATGAAAGGCGCCGGTGTTCAGCGGCTGCAGATCTTTGTGCGGTCCCTCGGCGACCTGGAGGCCGAGATTTCCCTCGGCACCGAGCATCTCATACACGCGGCGCACGTCCTGATAGACGCGGAAGACGCCGTCGATGGGGAAGATGGGATCCTTGTCGGTGTTCACGACGAGCAGCGGACGGGGCGCGGCGAGGGCGACGAGGCGGGAGAAGTCCCAGCGGTAGGTGTTGACGAAGAACATGCAGTCGCAATGGCCCTCGACGCAGCCGTCGATGACCTGATTTTGCAGATCGGTGACGCCGGCGGTGGGGGCGCTGGCCTTGATGCGCTCGTCGAGGGCGGTGATCCACCAGGAGTAGGCTCCGCCGCCGCTGCGGCCGGTGACGCCGAATTTCGTCTTATCCACCTCGCTCCGCGTTTCGAGGTAATCGAGAGCCCGCATGCAGCTCCAGGCCTCCAGCCCGGCGGGTGTGTAGCCGCGTGAATACCACCACCAGCGGCCTTTGCTGTAGGTGCCATGGTGCTCGCCGCGAATCTCCCCGAGCTGCACGGTGTCGATGATCAGGCAGGCGTAGCCATGACGGGCAAACCATGCGCCGTGATGCTCGTAGCCGGTTTTATTGCCGAAGCTGATGCCGTCCTTCATCTTCACCGCATGGCCGCAGACGTAGAGGATGGCGGGCAGCGGTTTTTCGATCTTCTCCGGCAGATAGAGATTCGCGGTGACATACAGGCCGGGCATGGACTGGAAGTGGAGTTTCTCGACGAGGTAGCCCTCGCCCTTCACCTCGCCGGTTTTCACCACATTCAAAGGCGTGCGTTCCGGCATGGGATCGAGCCCGAGCATCTCGGCGAGCTGGCGGCGGTATTCGGGAGCCTTCTTTTTCCAATCGTCCGCGTCTTTGACATCCGCGAGGCCGCCGCTCTGCGCCTGCTGGCGTGTCTCGCGGGCGAAGTAGGCATCGAGCATGCGGTTTCCCGGTGTGTCGGGTGTTTTTTCCGGGTAAGGAGACTTCGCGCTGAGGAGGGCGGCGGAGGCAAAAAGGAGGGCGGGAAGCGTGAATCGCATGGACGAACTCAAACGGGCCGCGTGGTGGAGTTTTGCCTTCGTGAAAACTCGGCAACAAATGCCTTGCATCCAAACTCATCTGGCTATGATCCGCGCCCTGCAAAACGCAGCCCCTGCTCGGGTGGCGGAATTGGTATACGCGCAAGACTAAGGATCTTGTGCCGAAAGGCTTAAGGGTTCGAGTCCCTTCCCGAGCACCACTACTCTTCACGGAGGGTGGTCCATGTCGCGAAAGATGCCCTTCAGATGACCGAGCCGGAACTTCCTTCCTTGTTCACCGACACACCGCGTCGCTGGACGGTGGCTGGCAAACTGGGCGAACCGGTCGCGACGCCTCCCAAGCCTCTGCCGAAGCCCGAAGTCACCGAGGGGCTGGCCTTGTTTGAATCCGCCGCGCCTGCCGAAGATGGCTATGCGCGATGGAAAGCGGCCGTGGCTGATGAAAAAGCCGCACAAGCCGAGGCTCGAAAAGCCGAGGAACTGCCTGAGCAGGGTGGCGAAGATGGTTTTGCCCGATGGAAGGCCGACATGGACGCGGCGAGGCGGGCGTTTGAGCACCGATGGGGCATCCCGCTGGGCAAACGCGTGCGCTTGCAACTCCGCGGCGAAGCTCGTGAACGCGAGGGCATATTGCGCATGGTCGAGGAGCAAGGCTCGAGCATGCTGCGATTGAGCCTCGATGGCCATGTGTTTGCGATGACGCAGATCGAGAGCGTGTCGCGGGTGTGAAAGAGTGCGGGAGAACGTTCGCAGCTTCTCCTGCGCTCTTTCAGAGCGCCCGGTTTGTTCGTGACAAACCCAGGGTTTGCGTGGCTTCGCCACTCCAACCCTGGGCTGGATTCCTGGAGGCTTTCAGCCTCCTTCGAATCAGACATTCATTTTGAGAAACGATCTAGGCCGCGATGGGAGGCTCCAAAACGGGCTAGACCGGTTGTCAGAATGTTTGTCATTTACCCTACGGGCCTGAAAGGCCCTTGGGAGTGCAGCCCAGGTTCGTAGAGCCTGGGTTCGTGTTGGGAAGGACCGCAGCACTCTGAAAGAGTGCGGGAGAACGTTCGCAGCTTCTCCTGCGCTCTTTCAGAGCGCCCGGTTTGTTCGTGGCATACCCAGGGTTTGCGTGGCTTCGCCACTCCAACCCTGGGCTGGATTCCTGGAGGCTTTCAGCCTCCTTCGAATCAGACATTCTTTTTGGGAACAGGTCTAAAGCCCGAACTACGAACAGGACACAGATCGTGAACAATGTGCTTGAAGGGCTACTCGGTGACGGTCTCCTCGGCGGGCTTTGCTTTGGGCTTGCGGGCCTTGGGCTCCTTGGGCGGCGCGGCGAGGAATTCTTTGCGCAGATGGCTGGGCAGGATGCCGAGGGCCTCGCGATACTTCGCGATGGTGCGGCGGGCGACCTTGATGCCCTGCTTGTCAAGCAACGCGGCGAGCTTGTCATCGCTGAGCGGCTTGTGCTTGGCCTCCTGCTTGATGAGCTCGGAGATCGCGTTTTTCACGCTCGTGTTGCTCATGTCCTCACCGGACTCGGTTTTCACACCGTGGGTGAAGAAGTATTTGAGCTCAAAAACGCCGTGCGGTGTGGCGATGTATTTCCCGGCGATGGCGCGGCTGACCGTGGTCTCGTGCACGCCGACATCCGCGGCCACGGTGGCCATATTCAGCGA
>JBKCXA010000895.1:0-4697 GCA_046316935.1 Prosthecobacter sp. | reverse complement strand
GCCCTTTGTGCCGGAGCGTGCCGCCGTGCTCAAAGTGCTCGTGGAACCGGACCAGTATCTGCTCTCCGATGCGCCCGCATTCGTCGCCTGGTATGCGGATGTGCCCTGCGCCGCCCTGCCGGTGCAACGCGAGGACTTCACTGCCTTTCAAAAAGCCGCCGCAGAGCGCAAAGCACGCCTCGCAGGTTTCGTCATGACACCGGTCTCAGCCAAGTGCGACCGCTTTTCCGATGTCTTCACCGGCCCCTATTCCGAGTGGCGTGATCTGATCATCCGCGGCCCCATGCTGGCCTTTGAAAAAGACTTCAGCCCCTCGCCGGAGTTTCCTTTCAAGATCGTCCACCCGCTCATCGCCGTGCCGGTCGGCTCCAAAGAGAGCCTCAGCATGCCGATGGTCTTTTACTCGGACAGGAACCGTGTCCCTGCGCCGGTGGAGGAGAAGAAGGAAGAGGAAGAACAGCCCTGATCAGGCCTTCTCCGGGCGGGTGTTCAGCTCGCTGACCTGCGTGTTTAGGGTGCAGAAGTCATAGACGATGCCGACGAGGAACAGGCCGCCGGTGAGCAGGTAGAGGATGCCGGTGCCCCATTTGCCCATGTAGAAGCGGTGGATGCCGAAGAGGCCGAGGAAGGTGAGCAGCAGCCAGGCCACGGAGTATTCGATGGGGCCGGTGGCAAAGCGGCGGTCCGCCTCGCGGTCCATGCTGGGGATCAAGAAGAGGTCCACGATCCAGCCGATGAGGAAGAAGCCGCCAGTGAGGAACCACAGGATGCCTGTCTTGGGCCTGCCGAAGTAAAAACGATGGGAGCCGGTGAAGCCAAACAGCCAGAGGATGTAACCGATGAGCTTGTTGTGCGTGGAGGAGGGAGCGTTTTGCATGACGGCGCGTGCTTTCGCACAGCCGCCACAGCAGGCGAGTGCAAATTCACGATGCTTTCGCAATCAGCAAATCACTCAAAGACGTCTTCGAGCACTTCGATGACCGGAACGCGTGCTTTGCGCGGCTTTTGGGCCTTGGCGGGCTTTTCAGCTTTTTCGGCTTTCGGAGCTTCCTCGTCCTTTTTGGTAGGCGCGGGCTCGCCCTGCACGCCGAGGAAGATCATGCCGTCGCTGTATTCGATGACGTAACCTTCATTCGTGAGCCAGCGGATGTCCTTGATGACCTCGATCTGCTGCTGCGTGGGCTTCGGAGCTTCGCCGGGTGCCGGAGCGGGAGCATCGTCGTCACGCGGGGGCGAGGGGGCAATGGCTTCGACAAGAGCGTGCAGGTGCATGCCGCCGGAGTTCTGCTTGAGCAGCTCGACGATCTTGGCGAGCGGCGCGGAGAAGACAACGGAAGGATCCACGGCACGCGGACGCACGCGGCTGACGAACATCTTGCCGCTGCGGCGCTTGAACATCTTCAAACCACGGCGCTCAAGGCCGGCGGCGAGCTTCTGCGAGATGTCGAAGAGGTGCTTGCGGGCGTTTTCGACGGCGTTGCGCAGCATGATGAAGAGCACATGCGTGAGCTTGGCCTTGTCGATGTTGCCGGTGACATTCACATCACGGAGTTCGATGACTGAATCAGCCGCGTGGATGCGGCGGAAGTGGGCTTCGACCTCGGCGCGGGTCGAGAAGGCCTGCGGCTCGGCTCCTTCGGCGACTTCTCCTTTGAGATAAACCCAGCGGCGACCTTTGCTGGCCTGCTCCTTCCACTTCTCGATGGTCTCCGGCGTGTTGTCGGTCTTCACGCGGCGTTTGAAGTCCTCGAACGGCATGTTCGCAAAGCGCTCGCGATGCAGGCGGATGAGCTTGGTCTGGTAGCTGTGATGGCTGGCAGGGCCGAGGATCTCGCCGCTCATGCCGCAGACGGCCACGGATTTGAAATCGCCCTTCGGCACTTCGAGTTCGATGTCCTCGACGCGATAGTACTCGTCGATGACGGTGCTGTTGAGCAGGTGATTGACGGCCTCGTCACGCGTGAGGAAGAGCCCCCCATCGGCGGTGGTTTTGAAGAGAGGTGTGGGACGAGTGTCGGCGCATTGGAAGCGCACGTTGTAACGCTCACCACCGGCGAGCACGATGCGGGCGGCGTCGAACATGCTGAAGGCATGACCGGTGTTCCGCACATGCTGGGCGAGCGTGTCGAGCGTCTCGTCCTGCGGATAAATCGTGACCTGGATGTCCTGCGGGATCGGCACCCACTCGCGCTGCGGGCGGTTGTCAGGCCCATCACGACGACGATCACGATCACCAAAACGACGCGGACCTCCAGGGCCAGGGCCGTCACGACGGTCACCACGCGGCGGACCTCCAGGGCCATCACGACGATCCCCACGCGGCGGGCCTCCAGGACCATCACGACGCGGACCTGCGCCTGCGCCACCACCGAAACGACGTTCGCCACCACCACCGCCGCCTCCGCGACGATCTCCGCCAAAGCCACCGCCACGGCGGTCACCGCGGTCTCCACGCTGAGGGCGGTCTTCACGATCGCCAAAGCGCTCGATGATTTTCTCTTCCTTGCCGAAGTCACCGACCCACGCGGGCATCAGGCGCAGGCTGGACAGATCGAGGAGATCAGTCTGGGAGGTTTCGGGAGTGCTGGATTCGGCTTCGCTCATAAATCGGTGCTGGGGCGGGAAAGGGCCGCGATGATGAGCAGGACGCGACGCTTGTCTCCTACTTTGTTCAGGTGGCAAAATCGCTCCAAACGGCCATTTTGGCGGCCCTCCATGCCCGCCCAGCCCATCGAATTCCACAACCGCCTCACCGGCCGCCTCGAAACCGAGCAAATCTATGGCGAGGGCTTCCTCCGCTTCGTGTATGAAAATCCGCTCGGTGCGCTGCCGCTCCACACGCTGGTGAAGCGCCGTCTTTTTTCGGCATGGTATGGCCGTCGCATGGATGCTCCAGACACCCGCAAGGCGGTGGAGGCTTTCATCCGGAATTATGGCATTGATGTGACCGAACTCGCCGATGCGCCGGAAAGCTACCGCACGTTCAATGAGTTCTTTTACCGCAAGCTGAAGCCCTCCGCGCGTCCCATCACGCCGGGGGCGGGTGAGATCGCTTTTCCTGCGGACGGCCGTCATCTCGTGCTGCCGGACATTGCAGCCTGCGAGGCGTTTTTCGTCAAAGGCATCCGCTTTGACCTCGCGGCGTTGCTAAAGGATGCGACGCTGGCAGAGCGCTTCGCGCAAGGCAGCATGCTCATCTCACGCTTGTGCCCGGTGGACTACCACCGCTTCCATTTTCCCTTCGGCGGCACGCCTTCGGCCGCGAAGGTCGTGAATGGTCCCTTCTATTCGGTGAGCCCGATTGCGCTGCGTCGGCGGCCTTCGATCCTTTGGGAAAACCAGCGGGAGATCACCACGCTGCGCACGGACACGCTCGGCGATGTGTTGCTGCTGGAAATCGGCGCGACGTGTGTGGGCTCGATTGTGCAAAGTTTCACCGCAGACCAAGCCGTGTCGAAAGGCGATGAGAAAGGCTATTTCCGCTTTGGTGGCTCCTGCTGCATCACGATTTTCGAGCCGGGCCGCATCCGTTTCAGTGACGACCTCGTTCAGCACAGCGCCGCGGGTCGTGAAGTGTATGCCAAGATGGGCGATGTGGTGGCGACCAAGCTTTAGCTGAGCGCCTTCGGCGGTCCCAGCACCTCACCGAGCACGATGGCACGGCGCATCGCAGCAGGATCATGACTCAGAGAACGCAGGGAGGCCAGCATCGCACTCGGCGGCGTGGTCTGAACCACCTCAGGCGGCGGCGCTGTCTGGACGACAATCCGTGCTGGTGTGGCCGGAGCGGGAGCCTCGACAGGTTTTCGTTGAGCGGCCTGACGACGCGATGCGGCCGGAACAGGCGGCAGTGTTTGTTTTTGCGCCTGAGCCGCCTCGCGAACCTCACGCCAGGCCTTGCGAAGATCCTCCCAGGGGGCGGCGGCCACCGGAGGGGGAGACGGAGGCAATGGCGGCGGCGATGATGCGGCGCGGCGTGGAGGCGCGGATGCCGTCTCGGGCTGCTCGTCGTAATCCGACATCGTCGTTTTATTGCCCGTCCACTGCTCCCAGAGCCACTTCAAAAAGCTGAAAACCACCGCGAGCACGATGATGGCCACTTGAAAGTAGTCCACTTCGGCATGCAGGAGCTGCGGAGTCATCGCGGGAGGTTGTTGAGGGTTCGATTACTTCGCGGCGGGAGAGTCGCCGGCGATTTTCGTGCGCATCTCGGTATCGGCGGTGACGTTTTTGTATTTCGCGAAGTCCATCACGCCGAGGTGGCCGTTGCGGAACGCCTCGGAAATGGCGAGCGGCACCTGGGCCTCGGCCTCGACGACCTTCGCACGCATCTCCTGGGTGCGGGCGACCATTTCCTGCTCCAGAGCCACGGCAGCGGCGCGGCGCATTTCGGCATTCGCCTGGGCGATCTTCTTGTCCGCCTCAGCCTGCTCGGTTTGCAGCTTCGCGCCCACGTTTTCACCCACGTCGATGTCGGCGATGTCGATGGAGAGAATCTCAAACGCGGTGCCGGCATCCACGCCTTTGACCAGCACGAGCTTGGAAATGCTGTCCGGGTTTTCGAGCACGTCTTTGTAGGACGCCGAGGAGCCGATGCAGGTCACGATGCCCTCACCGACACGTGCGACGACAGTCTCCTCCGTGGCACCACCGACGAAGCGGTCGAGATTTGTGCGCACCGTGACGCGGGCACGCAC
>JBKCXA010000894.1:0-5069 GCA_046316935.1 Prosthecobacter sp. | reverse complement strand
GCGGTGCCGTCACTCTTCCAGAGCTCGATGCCAGCGGCGGTGGTTTGGGCGGTGAAGTAGAGATGTCCCCCTGCAACGGTGAAATTAGCAGGTGAAGAATTGGTGGATCCTGGATTCACGTCACTAACCAAGACTGTGCCTGCATTCGTGCCGTCGGTCCGCCAGAGTTCCGTGCCTGAGCCACCTGGTCCATTGTTTGCTGCAAAATAGAGCAGGCCGTTGTAGATGGCGTAACCAGAAAGTCCGGCGAATGAATTGAATGCTCCTGGGTTGATGTCTTTGACGATGAAAGTCCCCGCATCCGTGCCATCACTGCGCCATAGCTCGTTGAGCGTTGCGGGGGTGCTGGCGTAAAAGTACAGCGCATTGTTATAGACAAAAAGAGCCGTCGGAGAGGTGGAGCCCGTTCCCACTGTGATATCTTTGACCATCACCGTGCCAAGAGCAGTGCCGTCGGTCTTCCACAGCTCCGTGCCATTCGCAGCGGTGTTGGCGGTAAAATAGAGCGTGGTGCCGATCACACGCATGTTCGCCGGGCTGGAGCCGGTGCTGCCGGGGTTGATGTCCATGACCATCACCGTGCCGGCATCCGTGCCATCGCTGCGCCAGAGTTCCTGGCCGTTCACACCATCATTGGCGGAGAAGTAGAGCACGCCGTTGAAATCTACCATGTTGCTGATGGAGGAACCCGTGCTGGCCGTGGCATTGATGTTTTTGACCAGCGTCGTGTTCGCACTGGTGCCATCGGTGCTTTTCCAAAGCTCGGAGCCGTTCGCGGTGCTGTCCGAGGCGCTGAAATACAACACGGTGCCCACCGCGGTGAGATTGGCCGGGCTGGAACTGCTCGTGCCGCTGAAAATGTCCCTCACCAAGGTGGCACCCGTGCCGGTGGTGGTGCTGCGATAGAGTTCCGTGCCGAATTGGCCCGAGCCAGTGCCATTGCTGGCGGCAAAGTAGAGCGTGGTGCCGATGTGGGCAAAGTTTGCCGGATTGGAGCTGGAATTCGTGGCGGTATTGATGTTGGCACTCAGGACGGTGTTTGCCGGTGTGCCGTCCGTGCTCTTCCACAGCTCCTGACCGTTCACGCCGTCCGCAGCGCTGAACATGAGGATGCCGTTCACATCACGCAGGTTGGCGATGCCTGCGGTGTTGGTGCCGTTTTGACCGTCGAGCAGCATGAAGGTGCCGTTTGCCGTGCCATCGCTCACCCAGGGCTCCTGGCCGTTGAGACCGTCATTGGCGGAAAAGACCAGCCGGGAGCCAAGGGACATGAAGTTGGCCAGACTGGAACCGGTGGTTCCCAGGAAGATGTCTTTTACCAGCGTGGTGGTAGCCGCGGTGCCATTCGTGCGCCACAACTCGAGGTCGCTGGCTCCATCGCCATTCGCGGCAAAAAACACCGTGCCTGCGGCGGCGGTGAAACGCACCGGAGTGGAACTCATGCCACCGGAAACCACATCCGCCACCATGCGCGTGCCAGTTGGCGTGCCGTCCGTCACCCACGGTTCGCGGCCGGCTGCGTTACCAGCACTGAAGTACATCTCGGAGCCGATCACCGTGAGCACATCCGGGCTGGAACTACTGGTGCCACCGAAGATGTCCATGAATTCCGTCGTGCCGCCGAGGGTGCCATCCGTGCTCCACAGCTCGTTTCCACCGATGGTGGAGGTGGCGGTGAAGAAAATCCTGCCAGCAAAGGCCGTGAGCCGTGCCGGTGAGGAACTACCCGTGCCGGGAGTGATGTCCGCCAGCATCACGGTGCCCGCGTCTGTCCCGTCACTCACCCAGAGTTCGGTGCCGTTGATGCCATCGTTGGCGGCAAAAACCACCGAGGAGCCAATCGCGGCCAGGTTTGCCGGGTTTGAACTGCCACTGCCTGCCAAGATGTCCTTCACCCGCACGGTGCCAGCCGTGGTGCCATCGCTTTTCCACAGCTCCACGCCGCTGGTGCCATCATTGGCGGTAAAATAGAGCGTGGAGCCCGCCATGACTAGATTGGCGATGCCGGAGCTGGCAGTCGTGCCGTTGACATTTTTCACCAGCACCGTCCCGGCGGAGGTGCCGTCTGTTTTCCAAAGTTCCGCTCCATTGCTGTCCGAGGCCACGAAATACATGATGCTGCCCGCAGGTGTCATCAGGGTGGGAGAGGAGGAACTCGTCCCCGAAAAGATGTCTTTTACAAGCACAGTCCCGACGGAGGTGCCGTCAGTCTTAACCAGCTCGCCACCGATGGTGCCGGTGTTACCCGAGAAATAGACCGCCCCGCCAAAAACGGCCATCGTGCCCGCGGCGCTGGAGGTCACCCCACTGTTCACGCCTATGGTCAGGTCCCGCACCATGAAAGTGCCGGCCGTCGTCCCATCACTGCGCCACATTTCCGTTCCTTGATCGAGGGTGGTGGCCGGGAAATAGGCTACACCGCCCAAAACCACGCCTTGCGTCGGAAGCAGACCGTTCAGCGTCTGATTGATGTCCTCCGCCAGCATCACGCCACCGGCGGGCAATGTGGCAAATCCCTCCAGAGCAATGTCATAGCTTGCGCGGACCGGATCACTCGAAGGGATCCGCAGGGTAGCGCGGCGGGTGTTTGGCTGGAGAGGCTTCCAGACCACATCCAGCACGGCGGTGGCTCCCGGTTCCACCCGAGTCGCCGCGAGCGTGCTGTTGGTGAACTCGCCGGCGTTGGTTCCGTCACGCGTGGGCGCACCGAGCGTCAGCGGACCGGTGCCTGAATTCGATATGACGAGGCGCAGTGTTTTGCCGGAACCGCTCATCACGTTGCCGAAATTCAGCGTGCTCGTGCCATCCGGCAGCGGCGTGCCATTGGCCAAAGCCACCGCCATCACAGGCGCACCCGCCCCCACCGTGAAGACCACATTCGCTGGCGCGCTCGTCACTCCGCCGCTGGTCACGGTGAAGCTGAGGCTGTCCGTCCCATAATAGCCCGCGTCCGGCGTGTAGGTTAGATTCGGCGCGGTTCCGGTGAGAGAGCCGTGATTCGGCGCACCGGTGACCGCAAAGATCTTCGCTGCTGCGGGAGACGCAGTGTTCGTGCCTGTCAGCGTGAAGCTCACCGGTGCCCCCTGCGCGGTGCTGAGGTGCTGGGCATCTGCAGTGAGCGTCGAGCTCGTCGAAGAAGTGCGGAATTCGATGTCGTCGATGTTCCAGCCTGCACGGGAGGTGGGGTTGCCGGTGAGACGGTGCCCCCAGCGCACATAGACCGCGCTTTGATTGTCCGCCACGGCTCCCAGTGGCACGGTCTGCGTGCTCCAGGCGCTTTCGGCGATGGCGGCGGTATTGCTCCACACTGTGGTCCAGGTCGTGCCATCATTGGAGACTTCGACCGTTTGCAGCACGAAACTCGGCGCGGAGGTATTCAGCCAGCGCTTGAAGCTCACGCGGTTGCCCGTCATGCCGCTCAGATTCACCGGGCCGGCCGTCACATATTCCGGCCCGTTGCCCGTGGTGGCGTAACCACCCGCCAGATTGATGCCAAACACATTGGCACCCGTGAAACCGGAGGTCGGATCTTCAGAACCATCCGAAGCCACAGCACCTGTGGGGGTGCCAAAAGCCCACTGGCCGTTCCGCGACCAAAGCGGATCACTGTCCAGTGTGAAGGAAGCCGCCAGTGTGGTGTAAGGCTCCACCGTGAGGTTGATCGTGCGGGCCATCACCGCGCTGTTCAGTGTGTTGGTAAAGCTCACCGTGTCCGTGTAGCTGCCTGCGGCCATCGTGAGCACGCTGGACTGCACATAGGCCAGCACCTCCGTGCTCGCCCCAGGAGCCAGCGTGCCGGAAGTGGCTGAAAGTGAGATCCACGGCTGCGTTTTGGCTGCCGTCCACGGGATGGCTGCCGTGCCGGTGTTGTTCAGCGTGAACACATGCACATACGGCTCGATCGGTCCCGTCAGCCGGGTCGCCACCGAGGTGGAAACGCCATTCGGCGTCACGAAAAGGTCATCCGGCACATCAAATGCCTCCACCACGCCATCCGTCGTGCTGCTGTCCGGCGAGGTGGCAGAAAAGCCCAGGCCGCGCTTTGCAAAACCGGCCCACATCTCATCCAAGTTGGCTCCAGCATTATTCACCACATCCGCCTGGATGATGCCATCGCGTGCCTGCACAAAGTTCGGGTTCGCCGGGGACAGCTTCATGCCATCGATCACGAGCTGGAGGGCCAGTTGATTACCCACCGCATGACCGTGCTTGATCACGAGATTCCGCCGCATCTCCCACAGCATGTTGCACCAGGTCTCCCCCTGCGCATGGACCTGAGCCGGGTTGCCATTGGACACACCGCCGTAGCGGGGGCTCAGCGGGATGCCTGTGTGCGGGCTGGCCTGCGTCGGGTCGATGTCCTTGAAGGTCAGCGGGCTCTTCGACAGGTCCGGGCTGTAGGGATAGCGGCGGATGCCAAAGTAGTAGTTCGTATCCATCCCGCTGAGCAGGTAGGTGGAGTAGCCGCCCTTCGCATGCACCCCATTCACATCATCGCCTGGCTGGCTGAGCAGGGAGAGCGCCAGGAAATCGCTCCAGCCCTCCCCCATGCCC
Organism: Prosthecobacter sp.; assembly: GCA_046316935.1. GTDB lineage: Bacteria > Verrucomicrobiota > Verrucomicrobiia > Verrucomicrobiales > Verrucomicrobiaceae > Prosthecobacter. The sequence continues at coordinate 515 of JBKCXA010000894.1, read as the reverse complement.
GCCGTTTGCAGGGCGCTGATGAGCACCCCGCCACCCACCAGGCGATTGCTCACGCCGTGGCCGTATTCATGAATGATGATCTCATCATCAAAGTCGCTGTCACGATCAGGCTCGGCCGGTGTCCACAGAAACATCTGCATGCGCCCTGCGCTGCCGTCCGGCGGCGTGCCGAAATTCGCGTTGTTCACGCCGCTGCCGTCCTGCGCATCCGCCTGCACCGCATCATTGCCAAAGCCACCTTTGCCAAAATTATTCGTCTGGAAATTCCCCGCGCTCTCTGTGAAGCCCAGCGCGTAGGTCTTGTCATGAATCCAGTTGTTCATGTAGAAGAGCTGCGTCACCAGCGCGTCCTTGTAGGTCGTGGGTGATTGAGCGAAATCGACCGGGAAATCGAAATTCCGCGTCGGCGAAGTCGGGCGCGGCAGGTCAGGCACATTGTCTGCGTTCGTATCCGTGTGCGCGTGCACGTTGTTTCCCAGCGTCGTCGTCCCGCCATCGGGGATCCAGCCTTCGGG
>JBKCXA010000893.1:0-3590 GCA_046316935.1 Prosthecobacter sp. | reverse complement strand
GCTTCACGGTGGGCGAAGCTGGCGTCCATTGCCCGTCTTCGAGGGTGTGGGAGGAGTAATCGCTGGTGGCGGGCTGCCAGAGGCGGAGGCGATCGCCTTCGGAGAGGTTGGTGGGGACTTCAGCGGAGGTGAGAGAGCCGGTGGAGATGAGCTGGGTGCCTTTGACGAGCGGGATGCGCACCGTCTTGGAGCGGACTTCGCCGGTGTAGGCACGGGTGAAGCCGCTGCTGGTGATTTTGACGAGGATGCCGGTATGAGCTGCGAAGGGTGCATCGGCATCGGCGGGGATGAAGGTGCTCTTCGCGGTGTCGTAGGCGAGGAGGCGGTCGTCGTCGGAGAGATCGGCGGTGGGAAGGAGGGCTTCGAGGGTGTAGTGAGGACGAAGGGTAATGCGGGCGGTGGTGGCTGGAACGGATGTGATGATCTTGCCAGCCTCGATGGTGGCGGTGAGACCGGCGTGAGGTCCGTCGAGAATTTCAAGTTGGGTGAAGGTGGGGAATTTGAGCGGCTGCGGAAGGGTGATGGTGCCGTCTTCGCTGATGGTGGCGGTGCCGGTGAAGAGAGCAGGCTTCACGAGCGGCATGCTGAAGGTGCGAGTGCCGTTGGCGAAGGCTTGGAAGGTCCAGGCCTGCGTGGCGCTTGTGGTGGTGGCTTCGGGCTTGCCATCGCGGTTGGCATCGAGATCGACGCGGAGGCGGAGGAAGCCGAGGGTGGCATTCGCGGGTGCGAGATCGGCGTAGCGGCGGGTGACGGTGCCATCGCTGTTGAAGGTGGCGGCGGCAGGCAGCGCGAGAGGTTTCCAATCGGCGTTTTCGAGCTGCGTGGCGGCTTCGAGGGTGAAGCGGAGATCGTCGCGGCCATCAATCGGACGTGTGACGAGGGCGTCGATGGTTTGCGAGGCTTGATCGGCTTCGAGCGTGAAGCGTGTCACGAGGATGCCGCTGCGTGGATCGGTGCCGAGGGCGTATTCGAGGAGGTTGGAGAGGCTATCGCCATCTTCATCGGCAGTGGCGACGGTGAGATCGTTTTGAGTGCTCCACGAGGCGAAGGTGAGGGTGGAGGCGGCGAGCGTGTTGGTGGAGGTGCTGGCGCTTGGAGCAGTGGCACCGAGCATGTTGCTGACGACATTTGAAGCACTCGGGAAGCCGGTGCCGGAGCCGCTGACGAGACCGAGGTCGCGGGTGAGATCGACGCGGGTATCGGTGCCGTCATCGGTGCTGCCTTCGAAGCCGTTTTCAGCGGTGCCGGAAGGGCAAAGCGTGGGTCGCAGGCTGAAGACGGCGGTGCTGGCACCCGTCGTGGAAGGCGTGGCGGCGGCGATGAGGTCCTGGCCGGCATTGTCATCGCCTGCGACGACGCTGCTCATGGGGATCATGCCTTCGAGCGGCATGCCGCCGCCGAATTGCGAGGCGGGCAGGTGCAGGAAGTAGCTGCCGGGATTGAGCCCTTCGATGAGGTAGCGGCCTTTGTTATCGGTGATGGCGACGCCGGCAGCCGGTGTGACGCCGACGGTGCTGCCCTGCGTGTAAATCTGCACGAGCACGCCTTCGAGACCTTCGTTGAAGTCGTAGCTGCCGTCGTTGTTGAGGTCGAAATAGACGAGGTTGCCGACGGAGACGGTGTTGAAGAGACCGAAGTCGATGGTGGTGTTCGTGTCAGCATCGGTATCGGCATCGAAGGTGGACTCGGTGCCGGCGGCGAGGGCAAAGACAGGGCTGAAGAGCGGTGTGCCAGAGCCGCCGGGCTGCGAGCCGTCGTTGTTGTTGTCCACGTTGTTATCTGTCGTCGCAGGTGTACCGCCGGTTTCGGCGTAGTCGGCAGGCGGCGTGACTTTGATGTAGTAATTGCCGGCGGCGAGGTTGGTGAAGCTGTAGGCACCGGTGGAGGTGGTGGTGAAGTTCGAGCCGACCTGCGTGTCCGGAGAGGCACCGCCGATGACATTGTCGCCACCCGGATTGAAGAGCTGCACGAGGGCACCGGCCACGCCGGGCTCGGCGGCATCCTTGAGGCCGTTGTCGTTCGAGTCTTCAAAGACGAGGTTGCCGACGGTGAGCGAGCGGGTGGTGAGCGTGTAGTTGCGGGAGGTGTTGCAACCATACGCATCGGCCACGCGGACGGTGATGGAGACGCTGGCGCTGGTGGTGGTCGGTGTGCCGCTGATGAGGCCCGTGGTGCTGTTCAGCGTGAGCCCGGCCGGGAGCGTGCCGCTGGTGATCGAGTAGGTGTAGGGCGTGGTGCCGCCGGTGGTGCTGAGCGCCTGCGAGTAGCTGGCACCGACGTAACCAATGGCGAGGGCGCCGTTGGCGGGGCTGAGATTGATGGTCGGGCACACCGGTGTGATGGAGTAGCTGGCGGTGCCCTGGCAGGCATTCACATCGGTGGCGCGGATGGTGAAGGAGGCCGCGGTGGTGGCGGTGGGTATGCCACTGATGACGCCGGTGGTAGTGTTCAGGCTCAGGCCGGCTGGCAGGGCACCGACCGTGACCGCGAAGGTGTAAGGCGCGACCCCGCCGGACGGCGTGACGGTTTGCGAGAAGCTGGTGCCGACTGTGGCACCGGGCATCGAGACGGGCGAAAGGGTGATCGTGCCGCAAGTCGGCGTGATGGTGTATGGGCGTGAGCCAAAGCAGCCGTTCGCATCGGTGGCGCGGATGGTGAAGATCGCCGTGGTGAGGCTGGTGGGCGTGCCGCTGATGAGGCCGGTGCTGCTGTTCAGCGTGAGACCGGCGGGCAGCGTGCCGCTTTGCACCGTGTAGGTGAACGGCGTGGCGGTGCTGCCGCTGGCGCTGATCGTCTGCGAGTAAGGCGAGCCCGCAGCCATGCCGGCGAGGCTGGTGGGATTCACGGTGATGACCGGGCAGATCTTGATGGAGAGAGCACGAGTGGCAGCGCAACCGGAGGCATCGGCCGCACGCACGGTGATGCTGGTGCCGGCACCGTTTTCCGCGGTGGGCGTGCCGCTGATGATGCCGCCGCTGCTGAGCGTGAGACCCGCTGGCAGCGTGCCACTGGTGATCGACCAGGTGTAAGGCGCGGTGCCACCCGCGGCGGCGAGCGTCTGCGAGTAGGCGCTGCCCACCGTGCCGGTGATGAGCGAACTGGTGGTGACGGACACGGCTGGGCAGGCGGTGGCGATGAGGTAGTCCTCGACCTCGCCATTGATGGCGTAGATGGACTTCGAGAGCTCGAAGTCGGTGAAGGAGGCGCCGGGCTTCGCAGCATTCGTTTTATAAACCATGCCCACACGGGCGCTCGACATCGTGCTGCCGAAGTTCAAGGCCGCACCGGTGAGCTGCGTCCATGGATCGGTGGCGTTCACCTTGAAGAAGAAGTTGAAGGTGTCGGAGGTAGCACCCTCGGTGACATCCATGCGGAGGAAGACAGTGCTCGCGGTGGTGGCGACGGCGACGTTCGGCACGTGGTCACCGAGGCCTTGCAGGCGCACGGCACGGTTCGCGGAATCCCAGTTGTCGAGGCTGAAGGTGATGTCCGGCAGGGCGCCATTCGGGCCGGCGTAGAAGGTAAGACCGGCGAGCTGGCCTGCCTGCGCGACGTCGTTGATGCGCACGCGTGTCTGCACGCTCCAGGTG
>JBKCXA010000892.1:0-12107 GCA_046316935.1 Prosthecobacter sp. | reverse complement strand
GATGGATCGTGGCCTTGCCGTGCCGTCCGTGATGCACTTGAAGCTATCCCTGGGGACTCAGCTCTGCAGGCGTTTCAAACGGCCATTTTCAATCAACGTGGTGTCACGACTCACAGCATTCACGAAGGTGGCGACCAGGAGCGGGATTTGGCCAGGAGGTATCATGGCTACGCGGATGCCTCTCAGATTCGTTGGCCGCGTGTGGCTGCAGCCCTCCGCAGTCTTGCCAGAGGCTATGAGTCCGACGCTCGTCGCATGGATGAGCGCGCGGACGACAATATCTAAGGTTTGTAGCTCATTCTATAAAGAGCCCATTACCCATTTACACGATCGGGCAGTTTGTTCGGAATGGTTTTCCATCGCACTCCACCCTGGCCGGGACCGACTTTGGCACCTTCGATCGGCAGGCTGATTTTGGGCACGAGGGCGCACATGTGGGATACGCTGCGATTGGTGCGGTTGTGGTGCCGTTGATGATCTTGGTGAATATGTGATTGCGGTCTTAAAACATCATCTCGCCCCAGCCACCTACAGCTTCAGCCGCGCGGAATGAATGTCGCCATACAGCTCGGTGGAGGTGCTTTTTACTTGGGCCCAGATGGCGAGGACGGTGCCATCGGGCAGCTCGGTGAGGGACGGGTAGCAGATCGACCAGCCGGGAGTCTTCGTGGGGCGGTCGGCCAGCAGGATGGGTTCGCTCCAGGTGATGCCTTCGTCTCGTGAGAGGCGCAGATGCAGGGGGAAGCGCAGGGGCACGGGGCCGGGATTGTGCGTGACGATGAGCGTGCCGGAGCGTGTGCAAAGCAGGTGAGAGGCGCTGGAGGTGGCGGTGAGGCCGGTCTTCTCCGCGGCGCTCCACGTCTCGCCTTTGTCGCGGCTGATGGAGCGCCAGAGCTGGCCGTCTTTGGTGCGCAGCAGCATGTGAACGGCTCCCGAGGGCATCTCGGCGATGGTGGGCTCGCCTCCTTGGCCTTCGGGATTCGCGACCTGGCCAAAGCGCTTCCAGGTGATGCCGCCATCGCTCGATTTCATGACGCCGCCGGCCTTGGTGCCGCGCAGATGCAGCGGCACGAGCAACTCGCCGGTGGTGAGCTGGATGCCGTTCGAGCGCGTGGTGTGATTCGGTTGATTCAGCTTCTGCGGCTCTGACCAGCTCACGCCCGAGTCATGACTGCGGCGCACATAGATGTCGAGCTGCGGATCGAACGACGAGAAGAACAAAAACGTCTCCTTGCCAGCCACGAGCAACACCGGATCGAAGTCAGGCCGGCCCTCGAAGTCCTGCAACACGCTCGCCGTTCCCCAGGTGCGGCCTTGGTCCGATGAAAACGCCTGCATGATCCGCTGTGACGCGGCTCCTTCGCTCGGTGCGGAGAACCAAACCGCCATCACCCGCCCATCCGGCAGCACCGCGACACTTGGCCCGAGGTTGTAGCCGGAGGAGTTGTCAGGTGCCTTGGCATCGGTGTGCGTGTGTTTGAAGATCACAGCGCGATCCGTGATCTCGATCGGTGAGGCATCAGCAGCTTGCACTGCGGCGAGTGGCGAGAGGAGCAGGGCGGCGAGGAGGACAAGGTGTTGGTTCATGCGGGAAAAAAGCACGGCCTCATTCCACCTCACGCTCCGCATACGACAGCGCCATGCGCAGGTAGCGGTGGCTGTGGAGCGGGGCGAGTTCGGGGGTGAGGACTTTCGTCTTGAGATGCTCTTCCACGGCGGTGAGGCGGGTGATTTTTTATCATGGGCGACTTCGAGCAAAGCGGTGACGAGTCGGGCATATTTCACGGCTTCCGAGCACATGTGAATACGTGCTTTCACGCCTGGATCATCGCCGGGGGCTATGGATGTTTGGCCCGTTCACGCAGCTCTGCGGCGGTCCAGGGTGTTTTGCGATCGGCGGTTTCTTGGCGCACGGCTTTGATGGCTGAGGCTGGCACGGGGTTTTTCCATTTGTGCCAGCGTTCGCCGACGAAGTTGAGCACGCTGGCGATTTGCTCGTCGTTATAGACTTGGGCCAACGGCAGCATGACGCCTTCGCCGTAGGTGATGCCTTCGATGGGGCCGGTTTGGCCGTGGAGGAGGATGCGGGCGAGGGTGGGGATGTCGCCGTTGTTTTTGAACCAAGGGGATTGAGCGATGGCGGGTGCGAGGAGCTTGTCTCCTTGTTTCACGCCTAGGCCATCGGGACCGTGGCAGGCGGTGCAGAGCGTCTGGTAGATTTGCTGGCCTTGTTTGGCCGAGGTGCCCAGTTCGGCGAGTGAAGCGGTGGCCTTTTCCTTCTCGATGATGGCTGCGAGAAGTGGCTGCTTGCTGGCTTGGGCACTGAGTGCGGCGGGTATGGCGGCCTTGATGCTGCGATGGGCGAGATACACCTGCGCGAGCACTTGCGGATCGGGATCGCTGATCAAAGCGGCGAGCGCGGCGGTGATGTCGGCATCGTGTTTGGCGAACAAGCTCTCGCTGATCTGCACGGCGGCTCGGCGGACGCGTGGATGAGGGTGCTTGAGGTTGGCGAGCAGCACGTCCTTCGGCAGTGACTTGAGGCCATCGAGCGTCCACATCGCGTGAATGCGGGCGTTCGTGTCGCTGTGGTCGCGGGCGATGGTGATGAGCGTTGGTGCGATGCTGGAGTCTCGTGTGTTGACGAGCAGCATCTGCGCGGTGTCGCGCCACCAGCCGTTCGGGTGGGCGAGGTGGGCGGTGAGTTGCAAAGGCGTTTCATCGAGCATTCGGGGCTGCGGGCCCGGCTTTTTACCATCGGGCACGAGGCGGTAGATGCGGCCATGACGCACGACTTTGGTCATGCCCCACTTTTTGACGCGCTTATATCGATCGACCCAGGCGGGAAGTGCGCTTTTGCGCCAGTCCGTGATGCTGGGATCCATTTCTGTGGGGAACCATTCTTTTTCCTGAATGATGCCGCGATACATGTCGGCGATGTAGAGGCAGCCGTCGGGGCCGCTTTCTGTCCACACGGGACGGAAATAGGCGTCGGTGCTGCGGATGAACTCGCTTTGGGGATAAGCATTGTGCGCCACCGCGAGGCCGCCGTTGCGCTCAAAGCGGCTGAGGCGGATGAAACGGCCCACAGGCTCGCAGGTGGTCATGTAGCCGTGAAACTCGGGCATGAGCGGGCTGCGCAAGACGGCCTGGCCGCAGCAGGAGGAAAAGTTTAAAAGGATGTGCTGCTTTTCGAAGTTGTAACCGCCGGAGGAGTCATCCCAAACTTTGCAGATGGAATAGGGCCTGCCGTAGTCATCGCCGTGCTCGCGCACTCGCAGCACGGGGTAGCCTGCGGGGAGCTGAAAGCCCTGTGCGGGGTTCGCGCCGCCAGCGCGGGTGCCATAAAGAATGCCGTCGTCATCACGGGCGAGTCCCCATTGGCTGAAGCGGCCATCGGGGTAGCCGATGACCTCGAGTTGGCCATCGTCGCGCAGGCGGAATCGAGCATCGTTGGTGGCGATGATATTGTCGAGATTCCAAAGGATGCCGGTGCGCTGGTGCTCGATATTGCCTTTATCCGTGCCGGTCTTGAAGATGAGTTCTTTGCGGTCGGAGACGCCGTCTTTGTTGTCGTCAAAGTAGGCCCAGTAGGAGCTGTCACCGGTGAAGCTGACGATGACGCGGTCGCCCATGGGCAGGACGGTGCGGGGCAGGAGGGCGTTATCAATGAACACGGTGCGCTTGTCCATGATGCCATCGCCATCGGTGTCCACCAGCTTCACTACGCGGCTGACGGGCTTCATTTGATCCGTGGCAAACTCATCCTGCATGTAGCTGCGCCACTTGCAGACATAAAGTGCCCCATTCGGATCAAAGGCAAAAGACACCGGCTCCTCCACCATCGGCTCGCTCGCCACACACTCAAGATGATAGCCCTTGGGCACCTCGATGGTCTTGATGGCGTCCGCAGGCGAGAGCGGCGGGAAAGTCGTGTCCGGGTTCCATCCCTGCTTCGGCGTGTCGGCCGCGATGAGGTGAACGGTGGTGGCGAGGATGCTAAGAGCGAGGTGGCGGCGCATGGTAGGTGACTGCGGGGGCGGTTGTTCAAGGTCTATCAATGGGCACAGCGGCTTCACGCAAACGCCGCTGGAGTTCGGCTGCATTCACGCGCTGCACGGTCGTTTTGTCTTTGTTCGCGATCGCAGCGGCGGTGCCGGCGGCTTGGCCGAGCATCATCCAGGTGGGCTCGACGCGGAGGGAGTTGAAGGCCACGCGGGAACTGCTGAGGGCGCAGGTGGCGAGCAGGTTGTCGCACTCGGTGGCCTTCGGCGTGAGGGCGCGATAGGGAATCTGATAAATGGGCGGGATGACGAGATAGCCGCCTTCATTGACGACTTCTTTGCCATCGGGCGAGGCGAGGCGGCGGACGACGTGCGAGTCCACGGGGAAGCTGCCGAGGGCGATGGAGTCGGGCTTGGTAAGTTCGGCAAAGAGGTCGCGCTGGGTCATGACGAGGTCGCTGATCATGCGGCGGCCTTCGCGGGCGTAGAGGTCGTAGGGCCAGTGGCCGTTGTCAGTGAACTCATCCTTCGGCAGGCCCCATTGCTGGAGGTTTTGGCGGATGGACTCGGGCACGGAGGGATCGGTGCGCAGGAACCACAGCATGCGATGCGTGTAGGCACGATGCGTTTCCCAGATCTGTCTGCGCTCTTTCGGCGTGGCGGCGGGGTAAGCGTCCGCACCGCCAGCAAGGCCCCAGTGGAGCAGGTAGTTCACACCGTCGTTCATCTTGGTCTTGTCACCAGGGACGCCGCCGCCGAAGCCAAACTTGGCGTCTTTGCCGAGGCGAGCGATCTCGCGCCGCAGCAACTCAAACTCGGCAGGATCGTAGTTGGGCGGTACGGTGACTTCCACGCGTTTGGCTGGGTCTTTGGTGAGGCAGGCGTAAAGATTGGCGCATTGCAGATGCGTGTCGCCATCGCCATCACGCACATCGGTGGTGAGGCCCTGCACATGCGGGAGCAGCGTTTTGCCATCGGCAGCAAGGCCGCTGATGGGGCTGCTCATGATGGGAAGATCGATGAGGCCGGGAGGATTTGTGAGTTTCAAAAACACGCCAGCAAGCGACTCGCCATACTGCGCACGGGATTCGCGACCGATGGTGAAACTCACGCCCGCGATGGGCAAAAGATCGCCGTGGTAAGTGGCGTCGATGAAGACGGAGGCTTCGACGCGGCCACGGTAGTCGGAATAGACCCGCACGAGACGCGCGTCCTTTCTATCGGCACGCACCGGCTGAAAACGATCCGCAAACACCACACCCTCAGCTTCCAGCCATTCGCGGAGGATTTGCTCCATCACATGTGGCTCTGGAGTCGAAGTGGTCTTGCCGTAGTGAGCATCCACTTTTGCCCGCAGCTCGGTCCACATGCCACCAACGGTTTCCGGCTTCATGCGGTCGATCTCGCCAAAGCCAATGGTCTCGGCAAAACGGCCGCCGATATGCGCGGAAGGGTCCGCCAGCGTGACATGGGCCACGCCCGCGCGTTTCGCCGCGATGGCGGCGGCGATACCGCTCGGCGTGGCGCCGATCACCGCCACATCGTAAGGCTGCGTGATGGGATTGCGCCCCGTGGCCTGATTCACCAGCACACGCTGCCGCGCCGAGTCGCTAAAGCGTCCCCGCCGCACGTCCTCCTCTTGAAACACGGTCATGAGGATATGCTTCTCGACCGTCTTGCGATTGTAGTCGTAGATGAGCCGAATCTCTCCAGGCGGACCTTCGATGGCATCCGGGTAAGAGACGCCACCTCGCTCGTCGATGAGCAAACCTTTGCCCCAAGTGCGGCCTTCATCCTCCGACAGATAAGCCGTGAGATGCGAACGCACGGTGCCCGCATGACGCACCATGAGCAACCGCCCGCTGGCGAGCCTGCGAATGAAAAAGCGCGACTCTGCATGTTGGATGCCGGACGGTGCGACGTCCGTCCACGACGTGCCGCGATCTTTGGAAAACGATTCGCCGAGGCCGTAGCCTGTGCGCACGAGCATCCAGAGCGAGCCGTCCTTGCGCTCGACGATCATGTTTTCGTCGCCGTTGCGGTCCTCATACTTCGGGATCGTCGCTTTGCCGAACTCTTCAAATGTCGCGCCATGATCCGTGGAGCGCAGGATGCGCGAACTGTGCTCGTCACGCCAGATGCAGGTGGGCATCAGCCACTCGCCCGAAGTGAGCACCGTGGGCTTGTTCAGCATCACGCCCTTGCTGAGGTAGCGCGGCTGCGACCACACCGGATTCTCCACTGACGCGTCCTCCGTCATGATGGCGAAGTTGTGCATCGAAGCCGGGTCTTTTTGCGACCAAAACAGCCACAGCCGCCCCTGCGGATCATGCCAGAGGCACGGATCAAAAGCTCGCACCGGCCCGCTGCGATCGGGATCAATGACCAGCTTCAATTTCGACCACGAGCGCCCGTCATCGCCGCTGGTGGCGAGCATGACAAAGTTATGCTGATCCTCCCCGAGACCGCCGCCATACCACGCCGCCCAGAGTCGGCCATTTCGCGCCCGTTCGATGCTCGGAATGCCTTGATGCATTCGTCGGTCATCACCATACATCGCTGCTGGAGAGAAATCCAGCGTAGCGGCCTTGGCAGCGCCAACCGGATCAGCGGCACGCGCCGTGAGAGCCGTGGTGAAAGACAAGGCGAAGAGTGCCGGGCCAACGATAGTGATCAAAGTCTGCATGGTGTCGTTTTACTGGAAGTGTGGTGACTTCTCGCATCGCTTTCACTCCACCTCACGCTCCGCATACGACAGCGCCATGCGCAGGTAGCGGTGGCTGTGGAGCGGGGCGAGCTCGGGGGTGAGGACTTTCGTCTTGAGATGCTCTTCCACGGCGGCGAGGCGGCTGGTGAAGGCGGGTGATTTTTTATCGTGGGCGACTTCGAGCAAAGCGGTGACGAGTCGGGCATATTTCACGGCTTCGGAGCACATTTGAATGCGGGCTTTGACGCCTGGATCATCGCCTTGAACCCTCTGTGCGGCTTCGAGCAGGGATTCGAGTGCTGCGATGGCTTCGACAGAATAGTAGCGGCGCAGTTTCGCGGCGTGAGGCGAGCGCGGAGAGAGATCGGGATCGGCGCGGACCTGGTCGCTGATCTTCGCTAGGGCGTCGTGATACTGCTGCATCACCTCCGCCGCGGGGCCGTAGGCGGCGCGGCAGTAGTCGGTGATGGTGGCGGCGACATCGAGATCGGGATTCCACAGGGCTTTGCACAGCACGTAGTAGTCGAGACCGTGGGCGCTCCAGTTGCCGTGGCCGTTGTCAAAGTCGAAGCCGATGGCGTGATGCTCGACGCTGAACTTCACCGCCTCTGCGAACCACGTGGCGTGGTTGCGCGGCATGCCGAGATCGATGGCGGGGCCGAGGTCGTTCGGGCGGATGAAGAGCTTCGGCGCGATCTTTGACCACGCGGCGATCTCGTCCTGCTTCAGGCCGACGTAGCCGACGATGAGGTTCGGCTGCAGGCGCGTGACCTTCACTGGCACGCTGCGATAAACGGAATACGCATAGGCCACCAGATCGCGGTCAGGCATCTCGCGACCCACGCGGGTGGCGATTTCATTGAAGAAGGTGAAGGTGCGGTCGCTGAGCGAGGGATACTCGGCAAAGGGCTGCTTCGTGGCGGGATCGACGAGCTGCGAATCGCCGATGATCTTCGGCGCGTCGGCGGGATCGAGCGCACGACAGGCCGCGCACATGCAGAACTTGTTTTTACCGCCATCGTTCGGGCTGATGGAGGCCGTGAGCAGCGTGGGATCAGCTTTGAACTCGGCGATCTTCACCCGCGCGATCTCATCCCACAGCGCGGGGTTCGATTTGCACAGCCGTTCACGCACCGGGACCTGCGTGCGCGTGCCATCGGGTTGCAGCGCGAACCATTCGGGATGCTCCTTGCCATGCTTTTCCCACCATCCGGCATAAGCGTGGCCGCCATTGATCTCGATGCGCTGGCCCAGCCTCATGCGCCGGTGCCACGGCGCATTCACCTCCGGCCCGCGTGCCTTTTTCCAAGCATCCAGCGCGATGCCCCACTGCTGCAAGACGGGCGCATACGTCTCCTCACGCGAAACGGCCACATCACGCACCTTGCGCTTGGCGATGCGCGGCTGCTCGCGGCGGTTCAGCTCCGGCAGCGTGACGGTGGCCTGCTTGGGCACCACGTCGCCATGCTCGCCGGGAAAAAGCCAGCGCACGCCCAGATCACGCTCCAGCAGGTCATACACGGCAAAGAGCGTGCCTTTGCAGATCATGCCGCCAGGGCCGGAATCGCCACCGCAGAGGTGCAAATGGCCGTTGCGGGTCAAAACCACGATTTCCTCCGCTTTCGGCGCGAGGTCGGCGCTCGCCTTGCAAGGCCCCACAAAGATGCGCGGCCCCTCCGGGATGCCCTTTTGCGTCTCCGTGGCAATCTGCGGCCGCGTGCCGCCGATCTTGCCGAGATAGTCCGCCAGCTCCACCGCCGCCAGTGGCACGCTCACGCCATCGCCGGTGAGTTGCTCCGCCGGTTTCTGCAGATGCTTGTAAAGCCCGTCCGGCACGATGATCACCACCTGCGGCTGTCCGTCGCGGATGAGCGTGATGTCGGCTGAGGCGACAGCACAAGCTGCGAAGATAAGTAGAACAGGAAGAATCGATTTCATGGGGTGACTCACTTGGAACGACCTTTCGCCACGGCCTCTGCCAACACATCGACCATGCGTTTCTGAATCATGGCGACTTTGGTCATCGCTGCTTGCACCCGTGCGCGGGCAGCGGTGCGGTCTTCGTGCAGAGGTTTGAGTTTCTCCCAGAGCTGCTGGCCGGTGGTGTGGCGGCATTCGAAGATCCAATCGCCGAGGTCGAGGTCGGCAAACATTTGGGCCTTCACGGTGTCGGTGGGGTTGCGAACGTAGAAGGCCGGGGTGCCCTGCGAGAGCGCGATGATGGGCGAATGGCACTCCGCGCTGACGATGGCCGTGGCGCGGGCATAGACGGACGCGGCCTCATCGGCGAGCCAGAAGGTGTCGCGCCAAAGCACGTGCGGTTTCACATCGGCGGGCAGCGGATCGAGCAGGTGCTCCTTCGCCACGGCGATCTGGTAGGTCATCTCAGGACACAGCAGCACTTTGTGACCCGTCTCGCGGACATAAAGCGTGATGAGGTCACGCAGCGGGGCGTGATCTTGGGCGGCGTGTCTGGCATTGACGGCATCCAGCTCGTAGTCGGATTCATCGCGCGGGAGTTGGCGCACCTGATAGTAAGGCGTGTAGCGCAGGCGCGGGAGCACGCAGATGAACTTCCCCTCCTCCACGCCGATGCGCCGCAGCCAGCGTGTGGCACGCGCTTCATCTCGGACGGCGATGCCAAAGGTGCCGTCGAGCCCGAGTTCGAGCACGGACGGGCGGAGGTTCTGCTGTTTCAAATAGCGAAGCGAGAGCGTGTCTCGCGCGAAGATGAAGGATGCGCCGTTGTAGATGTCGCGGGACTTGAAAAGCTGATCGAAGTGCCCTGACGGCAGCTTCTCGATGGCGGCCCCCAGCTCCGACAGCGTGGCGCCATCCGGCAGGTTGCGACGATGCGTGACGGGATCGAAGGCGGAGCCGAACAGGCCGTAGGGTCTGCCCGTCTTTGCCCAAGCGGTGAAGAATCGCGCATGACGCCCTGGCGTGATGAGGACGTCCGCGTCCTTCCACGCGGCGGCGAGTTCTGCCGTGCTGGCCTTGCCTGAATCGTCCACCTCGCCGTTGACGATGTGGAGCTTTGGAAAAGCACGGAGGAACAACTCCCTCTCGCGCTCCTGATGAAGCTGCCACGGCCAGAGCGTGACCTCCGCCTCCGGCAAATGCTCGCGAATGAGTCGCAACGTCCCCGGCACGCGTCCGCTGTCGCCGATGTTCTCAAACTGGAGCGCCTCGCGAATGAGGATGTGCGGCGGCTCGGCGGCATGTGCGGCCAAGGAGGCGAAGATGAAGGCGGCGAGGAGGGTGAGGATTTTCATCCGGGCTAAAGGTTTCCTGCTGATGATTTCGGACATGCTTTTCGCGATGCGTTTTATCTGTTCTCCGCCATCGCATCCACCTCGCTCACTTTGAAACGGATGCTGATGATGGAGCAGCCGATGTCAGCGGCGCGAGCAGCAGGCCATGAGCAGGAGGCAGAGAATGGTTTTCATGAGATCAGGGCATCCAGCGGGCTTTGTAGGGGCGGGCGTCTTTGAAGGTGATGGTTCCTTCGGGAGCGAAAAGTCGCAGGGTCGCGCCCCAGGTGCTGAGGACGATTCGTTGAGTCACTGGATGGATGTCCACGGACTTCACCTTGGCATGGTCCTTCAGTGTGGGGTGAGGCCGGAAGCTCGCTCGGTCGCGATCAAAGAGATGCACGCCGTGCTCGGTGGTGAGCAGCAGCTCGGCGCTGGCGGACACGGGGCGCAGATCATGGCCGTCGGCGTCCGGCAGCTTGTGCGTGCTCTTGAGCTGGAGTGCTGGCGAGGCCGTGTCCCAGCCGACGAGGGTGTAGCAGCGCAGTTCGTCGAATCCGAGCGCCCAAAGGCAATGCCGCGCCTCATCCCAAAGCACGCCATGCGCGGAACGCAGCGGTGTTTTGAAAACGGGTGTCGCCCCGCCTTTCAAATCGAAGACCTCCAGATGATCGCCGCTCAGCGAGCTGGCCACGACCACACGATCACCGGGCAGCAGATCGAGCGAGTGCGCATTGCGTGATTTGGCACGCCACAGCACACGCTTGGTGGCCCGCTCGATCAACGCACAGCCACCATTCGAGGCGCAGACGAGAAGCTTCGCGCCCTGCTCGACTGCTTTGCACTCATCCATGTGATGAAACTCCCGTTTGGCCTCTTCAGGCACGTCGGAGGCCTCCTGGGCATTCCAGCGCCAGAGTTTGTTCACCTTTCCCGCAGCGGCCTCCGCCGCATCGATGATGAAAACCTCATCGCCACCAGCGAGGATGATCTCATCGGCATGAGAGAAGGCCAGCGGGGCGAGGAGTAGGGCGGTGTAGAGCAGCGTAGTGAGCTTCATGGGTGACAATCGTTGAGTTCAGTTGCCCTTGTTCGCCATCGCATCCACCTCGCTCATCTTGAAGCGGATGCTGACGATGGAGCAGCCGATGTCTTCTTTGCGATAGTTCGCATACGTGGTGGCGACGATGGTGCCGTCGGGTAGCAGATGGATGCCGGGGTAGAAGCCGTCTTTGAAGGTCTTGAGCAGGCTCACGCGATACTGGCCGGGCTTGCCTTGCTGGATGTCGTCGTAGGTGCCGACCCACGCGATGAAGCCGCCCTTGTCCTGCGACTTCGGCGAGGCGTTGCGGAAGACGATGACCATGCGGCCATCGGACAAGGTGATGCCGTGGTGACGATCACCGGTGAGGCCCCAGGGCGCGTCCACGGCCTGTGACCATGTCTTGCCTTCATCGGGGCTGAACATGACGAGGCTGGTGCCGCTGCGACGGTTTTCGCGCATGAGGCAGCAGAGCTCGTTGCCATTGGGCGAGCGGAAGACATACGGTTCGCAAGGGTGCTTGCCATCGAGCTTCGTGCCATCGCAGACGACGGCTGGTGGCGACCACGTGAAGCCGCCATCGCGGGTGATGGATTGCAGCACTTGCAATGTGCCTTCCTCGCCGATGCCGCTGCCGCGATGGAAGAGACCGAGCGAGGAGCCATCCTTCAGCCGCACGATGCTGGAGAAGGTCATGATGCAGCGAAAGGGATCGTCCTTCGCGATGCGTCCGCCGATGGGCGGAAGCTCGCGCCAAGTCTTGCCGTCGTCCTCGCTGACGATGCGCGGCATGAAGCCCTGATGACGGCCTTCGATGAGCTTCGGGTTCTCCTTGTCGGTCAAAGTGCGTGCGGCAAAGACCCACAGGCGCTCTTTACCTTGCGGATCGGTGATGCGGTAGATGCTGGGACAGTTCTTGAAGTTGGCGTAGTTCGGCGGCAGCGAGTCGTCGATGCGCTTCCACGTTAACCCCGCGTCCTCGCTGCGAGACATCGCCCCCGCGTGTCAGCCTTTGCCGAGGTTCCAGACGCAATACATCGTCTTATTGTCCTCCAGCATCTCCGTCTTCGGCTGTGAGTGATACTCGACCGGCTCCGGCG
>JBKCXA010000891.1:0-5183 GCA_046316935.1 Prosthecobacter sp. | reverse complement strand
TCCGGCGTGCTTTTGGCCGCGAAGGATGAAAAGACGGCAGATCGATGCCGCGAGGCCTTTGAGGAGGAGCAGGTGCGGAAAAAGTATCTCGCGCTTTGCAGCGGTGGTGGGTTGAAGCCGGAGGGCGTGTGGCTTGATCATCTCGTGACGGAGCATGCACGCCATCAAGTGCGCACGGCGGTGCGTCGCGGGCCGCGACCGAATGCCGAGCTGCGCTACCGGCTGCTTCATTACAGTGCGGCACATCGTCTCTCGCTGCTGGAAATCGATCTCATCACCGGCAAGACGCATCAAATCCGCGTCCAGGCTTCGTCGCGGCATCTGCCGCTCGTTGGTGATGATGTTTACGGCTCGTTCGAGCAGAACCGCGTGCTAAAAAAGGCACTCCAAGCCCGCCGGCTGTTCCTGCATGCTTTTCAGCTCAGCTTGAAGCATCCCGCCAGCGGCCAGCCGTTGATCGTTCAGGCCCCGCTGCCGGAGGATCTCGCCGTGGTGCTTGCCGCCGCGCAGATTCCTCTCCATCTTTGAATCGCCATGAAACACCTCGCCGCCCTTTTTGCCCTGATCGCCGTCTTTGCCGTTCAAACCTTGGCTGGGGACGCGAAGCATACTTACACCGGCGACATCACCGGCGTCGTCTGTGCCGCTTGCAAAGCTCACGTCTCCGAGTCTCTGACGGCCAAACTGCCCGGCGTGGAGAAGATCGACATCACCAAGGGCGAGAAAGAAGGCGTGAACACGATCACCATCGTCTCGAAGGACGCGAACGTCACCAAGGACACTGCGATGGCCGCTCTTGGCGATCTGGCACAGAACTACCAGATCACGTCGCTGACGAAAAAGCAGTAGCTCAAGCCTCGCGGCGGCGCAGACCGATCCAGGCGAGGATGAGTCCGATGACAAAATGAAGCAGCAACATGCCGGCGGCGATGTCCGGCGTGGCAAACCAGGTGCGGACAAAGGTTGTGATGGCCGGGAAGACGGCTTCGTCCTTCATGGTGTCGATGATGCCGGACCAGCCGTAGTGCGCGGTGATGAAGGGATGCACGAGATGACCGAGCATGCGGGGAAAGCCGAGCAGGGCTCCGCTGAAGATGACATTCACGCACAGCAGGGTGAGGCAGGCGCTGTGGGCACGGCCTGCGTTGGAGGCGTTCGCGGAGATGCCGAGGCAGAGTGAACCGAAGGCGATGCCGGTGAGCGCGGGAAGCATCAGGCGGGCACCGCCATGGCCGGGCAGGCCGCTGGTGACCAGTTCCATGAACATGCCCATCCAGAAGCTTTGCAGCAGGGAGATGGGCAGCACAAAGAGCAGCGCGGCCAGCAGCGCCGCGCCGGGACGCACCCCGGCGACGCGTTCACGCCCGATGATGGACTTCGTGGCGGCAAACTCCCGCGAGGAGAGCCGCAGGCTCATGAAGAGAATGAGCAGCACCATCACGAAATAGACCATCGAGGTGGTGTAGGCCGCCGCCCACACTTCCGCACCCGGTTTGAAGTGCTTCAGGTTTGGCTGGACGAGCAGCCAGACGATGACCGGTGCGCCGATCAGCAGGCCGAGATGGGTGATCCACTCGCGGCGCACTCGGCGCATGAGCGTCCAGCGTCGCTTCATGAGATGCGTGGCCTGGGCAAGAAGGCCGGGCAGCGGGAGGACGGGACGGCTTTCCTCCTCGGCGGGCTTTTTCTCCTCGGACTCGGCGGCCTGCTGCTTCATGACGACGGTCTTGTCGAGGTCGTTGGTTTCCTCCTCGGCCGCGGAGAGTTCCTCGGGCTGGGCACCGAGCTTGAAGGCGGCGTAATACGAGTCGCGATGGCGGAGCCACGAGTCGCCCCAGCGCTGCGCGGGGCGTTTGGCGAGGCGGGAATAGACCTCGTCATAGGTGGGCACGGTGAAGTAGTGCGGCAAGGCTTTGGCCGGGCCGTGGAAGGCCACGAAGCCCTCGTGCAGCACGAGCGCGGTATCGTAGGCGGTGAGGTTCGCGAGGCTGTCCGTGGCATGGATGACGATGCGGCCAGGGAGATCGGCAGCCACGAGGCGCAGCAGCGCCTCCATTTCACGCTCGGAGCGCACATCGAGGCCGTGGGTGAAGTCATCACAAAGCACGAGGACGGGATCGGAGACGAGCGCGAGGCCCAGTTTCAACCGGCGGCGCTGGGCGAGCGGCAGGGGACCGACCCGCTCGGAGGCGATGTTTTCCAAACCGACCACCACGAGGATGTGCGAGACCTTTGAGACGATCTGATCGCGTGAGAGGCCACGACCGCGCAGCATGAGGGCGCTCATGAGGCTCTCACGCACGGTGAGCTGGGCGTGGAGGCAGTCGTCATGCGGCGTGACCCAGCCGAGCTCGTTCGGGTGGAGAGGCTTCGCGATCAAATCACGGCTCTTCAGGGTGATGGAGCCGCTGGAGGCCTCCACCTGGCCGGCGAGCACCCGGAGCAGCGTGCTCTTCCCGCTGGCCGTGGGACCGATGAGAGCCAGCAGGTGGCCGCCGGGCAGGGAAAAGCCGACCTGCTCGAGCACATTGAGCGGGTCCTTGCCTTTGCGGGTGATGACGTGGGCGAGGGCGTTGATTTCGAGCATGGCCGGACTTTTTAAACGCTGGCCGCGCCGGGCGCAAGGCATAGCGCAGGCCGGTGTTTCGTGCCGCTTTGCCTCTCGACATCCTCGCGGCCTTGCGGTGTAATACCTGCCCCCTCCCGCATGCCGACCCCCGCCGCACGCCCCGCACCGGAAATCCGTGACCATGAGACGCTGCGTCTCATTGGCCGCGGTGCCTTTGGCGAGGTGTGGCTGGCCCGGAGTGTCACCGGGGCGCTGAGAGCCGTGAAAGTGGTGTGGCGTGAGGACTACGACCGGCCGGATTCCTTTGAGCGTGAGTTTGAGGCCATCAAACGCTACGAGCCGATCTCCCGCCGTCACGAGGGCCTCGTGCCGATCCTCCAGGTGGGCCGCAATTCGCAGGAGGGCTTTTATTACTATGTGATGGAGCTCGCGGATGACCTCGAAACAGGCCGTGAGATCGACGCGGATACCTACAAGCCGCACACGCTGGGCCTCCAGATGCGCCGGGACAAGCGAGTGAAGGCCGAGCGCTGCATCTCGCTCGGTGTGAACATCGCCGAAGGCCTCGACTACCTGCATCGCAACCAGCTCATCCATCGCGATGTAAAGCCCTCGAACCTCATCTTCATCGATGGGAAGTGCCGCCTGGCGGACATCGGCCTCGTGGCCTTGCTCGGCCAGCGCAGCTTCGTCGGCACGGAGGGCTTTGTGGCACCGGAAGGGCCTGGATCGGCCGCATCAGACATCTTTTCCCTCGGCATGGTGCTCTACGAGGCCAGCACCGGCAAAGACCGCCTCGACTTCCCGGACCTGCCGTCCTGCACCGAGACGGGCGATAGCCTCACCGTGTGGCGCCGCCTGCACGATGTGATCTGCACCGCCTGCGCCCCGCAGGCAAAAGACCGCTTCGTGAACGCCAATGAGATGGCGCTCGCTTTAAAAGGCCAGCCGCTGCCCTCCAGCCGGAAAGCGATTTGGACCTATGCCCTCGCCGCGGCGGCTGTCGTGGCCCTCATCGGTGGCGCGGCGGGCATGTGGATCGCCCAAAAGCAGCGTGAGGCCCGCATCGTGGCCATGAAGGAAAGCCAGCCGCGCATGCGCATCATCACCACTCCGCCCGGTGCGTCTGTGTTTGCCGGTCAGGAAAAGCTCGGCGTCACCCCGCTCGATCTGAATCCTGCCGAAGGTGTCCCGGTCATCTACCAGCTCATGATGCCCGGTTACAAGCAGGAGGAGATCGAGCATACCGTGCGTGATGGTGAGCCGGAGGTTTTTGATTTGAAGCTGGAGGCCACCCGCCTGCCGCAGAAGGGCGAGCGCTGGGTGAACAGCCTTGCCATGGCCTTCAAACCGACCGCAGGCGGCCACGTGAGCATGGAGCCGGTGGAGATGAAATACTTCCGCCGCTTCCTCGACGCGGGAAAACGATCCTTTGAAGGCAAGGTCGTTCGATCCCAGCCCGGCAAGGACAAAGAGAGCGCCTACATCGTCGTCGTGCCCGTCGGCGATGCCGAGGCCTTCCGCTACTGGCTTACCGAGCAGGATCGCGATGGCTCCTTCCTCAGCCAGGAGCATCACTACGTCGTCGAGCCCTTCTACTTCGTCGAAAGCGGCCAGCCCGAGGCCGCGGAGATGCCCGATGATGATCGCGACGACGAAAACGCCGACGATGGCGACAAGAACTGGCAGGCCTTTTACCTCCGCGTCGAGCGCCAGACCTACGGCAGCGTCATCGTGCGCAGCCAGCCGGAGAAAGTCCGCGTTTACATGCACGAGCAGCTTCTGGGTGAAACCCCGCTCGAGCTGCCTCGCGTGCGCACCGGGCCTTTCGAGGTCGAGCTGCGTGGCGAAGGCTTTGCTGATGTCGTGCTCGAAGGCGAGGTCAGGGAAGGCGAGCAGATCGAGCTCTTCAACGACATGCAGACGCGGAAGGCCGTGAACTTCGGCCGCGAATGGAGCGCCAACAGCCTCGGCATGCGCATGGTGCCCCTCGATGACAATTTGATGATGTCAGCCTGGGAGACGCGCCATCGTGACTACCAGGAATACGCCCGCGCCGCCAACGTCCGCAAACCAGGCAAGATGGACGATGCCGGCGGTGGCAACAAAGGTGTCAATCTGCCCGTCGTCGGCGTCGATCGCGAGGAGGCCCGCGCCTTCTGCCGCTGGCTCACCCAGCATGAACGCAACTCCGGCCTCATCGGTGCCAAGGATGAGTATCGACTGCCCACGGATGAAGAATGGAGCCGCGCCGTCGGTCTGCCTCCCGAGCGAGGCTCCACACCAGCCGAGCGGAATGGCCGCATCCGCGGCGTCTATCCTTGGGGCTACGAATGGCCTCCACCAAGCAACATCGACAACCTCGCCGACCCGGTTGCAGGTCGTAAAGCCAGCCTCGATCACTTCATCGCCGGGTATGAGGACAAATCACCCTTCCTCGCCAGCGTCGCCATCCTGCCGCCGAACCGCGAAGGCATCTGCGGCCTCGCTGGCAACGTCAGCGAATGGATCGACACGGACTTCGAAGCGGCTCCCTAGCCCAAAGAAGGCGAAAAACCCAAACCCCCGACTGGCACCGTGCGCGGAGGAAACTGGCGCAGCGCCAATCAAGACG
>JBKCXA010000890.1:0-4002 GCA_046316935.1 Prosthecobacter sp. | reverse complement strand
GGCCGAGGCTGACCCGCACCGTCGAGGTGCCCAGGCCGTCGGCTGGGGCCGCCCCGAGCGCGGCCCCGACTTCGCCGGCCACCGCAACCGCATCGAGCACAACACCTTCATCGACAACGCCCCCGAAGGCGGCGCGGTGATCGACATCCAAGGCGGCACCGAATCCATCACCATCCGCGACAACACCTTCACCGAAACCCGCGGCGGCAAGAAACGCGAACTCGTCAAACAAGGACCCGACACGAAGCAGATCGTCGTGGAAGGCAGCCAGACGAAGGGGTTGTGACCGCCTTAAACCAGAATCTCGCCAATCACCTTCCCAAAGTCACGCTCCAGGCGCTTGCGGCCGGGGATTTCGAGCTGGTGCGGGTTCAGACCGAGGAGATGCAAGATCGTGGCATGCACATCGGTGACGTAATGCGGGTGCTCGATGGGGTGAAAGCCGAGTTCATCGGTCGCGCCATGAATGGTGCCCCCTTTGATGCCGCCGCCGGCCATCCAGACGCTAAAGCCATACGGATGATGATCGCGGCCATCGCTGCCTTGGGAACCAGGCGTGCGGCCAAACTCGGTCGCAAACACGACGAGCGTGTCATCCAGCATGCCGCGCCGCTTCAGATCCTTCAGCAGGCCGCCGATGGGCTGATCGACCTGCTGCGCGAGGCTGGTGTGATTCTTCTTCAGGCCGGAGTGCGAGTCCCAAGCGCCTGCCGCCCCATCGCCATGCTGGATTTGGATGAAGCGCACCCCTCGCTCCGCCAGACGGCGGGCCACGATGAGCTGGCGGGCAAACGGACCGGCCACTTTGTCATCGAAGCCGTAGAGTTTTTTCGTCTCGGCGCTCTCGCTGTCGAGATTCATCGTCTCCGGCACGGCGGTCTGCATGTTGAAGGCGAGCTGGTAACTCTTCATGCGGGCGGCGAGCGTTTTGTCCCCCGGATATTGCTCGGCGGCGAGACTGTTGAGCCGGTTGATGAGATCGAACTGTGCGGCTTGTTCGCCCTTGCCGATCTGAAACTCGGGCGAGGCAAAGGTGAGCGGATTCTTCGGATCGACCTTCAAATTCACCGCGTCGAAAGCCGGGCCGAGGTAATGACCATCGCGCACATCGAAATAACGCGGGCCCATGTTCACAAAGGACGGCAGGTTTTCCGTCATGGAGCCAAGGCCATACGTCACCCAGGCACCGAGCGTGGGCACGCGGGGTTCCAGCATGTGCCGGCCGCTGTGAAACTGTACCTGCGCTCCATGATTGTCATCCGTCGTCCACATGCCGCGGATGAAGGCGATCTCATCGGCGCACGAGCCGATGTGCGGAAACCAGTCGCTGATCTCAATGCCGCACTGCCCGTAGCGTTTGTAGCCGGTTTGCAGCGGATAGATCACATTGCGCTGCTTGCCATTCGCATCGTTCACCACCACCACGCGGACCTTTTTGAGCTTCTCGGGGTCCTGCACGCTGGCGTAAGGCGTCTCGCCGATCGTCTTGCCCGCGTATTTGGTGAGCATCGGCTTCGGATCAAAGCTCTCCATGTGACTCACCCCGCCACGCATGAAGAGCCAGATGACGCGCTTCGCCCGCTGCGGGATCACCGGCAGGCCGCTCGGCGGCTGCCAGCCCTGCTCCGCTCGCAGCATCGACGCCATCGCGATGCTGCCTAGCCCGCCGAGAATGTCTCGGCGCAAAAAGGGCGTGGGTGGTGGGCGATGCAGCATAAGAGCAATACGTCTCGCGAGGCCTGGCTTCTTACTCCGCACCCAGCGCAGGCAGTTCCTCACACAGCGCCAGCGCCTTCAGCGCCTGACACGTCGCGATGTAAGTGATGTAATGGTAGTTCCCGCGATACAGCGAGTGCATCCACCAGCGGCCGGAGACGCGCTGCTCCTTCTTCAACCATGTCACCGCCTTCTGCACGCGCTCGTCTTTTGCCGGCACGCCGCTTTGGCGCATCAACACAACCGCGAAGGCGGTCATGTAGGCATCGCTCTCCGGCTTCGCCGCATCCGGCAGGCCGGTGATGAGCTTTTGGACGGTTTCGCTCACTTCAAAGTGCCAGTCGTTCAGCGCGGAGAAGTCGCGCGTGCTCCAGCCGCCGTCGGCGTGTTGTTTGGAGGAAAGCAACTTCAGCGCCGCAGCCCGTTTTTCAGCGGAAACGAGCTCCGGCATGTAAAAGGCGAGTTGGAGGCTCAAGACGCGATCCCAGTCATTTTTCGGCTCGGCGGTGCGAAGCCACGTTTTGAGCTTTTCGACCTTCGCGACCAGTTTTTCGTCCTTGAGGCCCGCAAGCCATCCGGGGGCCGCGGTGATGGTGCGCACGGCTTGCAGCGAGAGTTCGAAGTCGGTCGTGATGTGCGGGATTTCGACCTCGCCATGGCTCACGAAGGCTCCGCTGGCCGCCTGGCGCTCAAACATGTCGCGAATCGACCGCTCGGTGTGCTCGGAGGTTTTGCCCGTGACATGCTTGTCCCACTCCGCGAGGCCCAGCGAGCGCCACACGGCTGAAAACGCGCCCGGCATGTGCTTGTAGCCGCTCCTCGTGGCCGTCTCCTTCACCTCTTTGATGTCCTTTGGCACGAACTCGATGAAGTCCGCCACAATCTCCTCGCTCGGGTTGCCGAGTTGCGGGATCAAAGCGGGCCGCTCGCTGAGGTAAGGCCCCGTCGTGTGGCAGTTCACGCAGCTTTTTTCGCGTACCCAGCACACCGCGCCGTCTTCGAGATACTTCACCGCCGCCTTGATCGACTCCGCGCCGAATTGCTTCACGCGTGGCTCGTCGGCGGTGGGGATGCTCACCTTGATTTCGCCGGATTCGTATTGGAATGCGGGCTTCGGTTTCGGCGCGGGTGTGGTCGCGGCAAAAAGGACCGAAGGGACGAAAAGGACGGCAAGGACAGCTTTCATGTGGCATTCAAACGTGCCGCGGGGTCCTCATTTCTCCGCCACACGCGTGATGAACCATTCCACCGAGGCGCAAAGCGTGTGCGCACCCGATTCGTCGTGCAATTCGACCACCACACTCACGATGGCCCGGCCTTTGGTGGAGAGTTCGTTCTTCACCGACTCAATGCCGTCCCTCAGAGCGACCGTGGAAGTCACCCGACCATTCGCAGGCTTCCGGAACTTCGACTCCAACCGCCGCACCACCGGCACGATGCCCGTCAGATCGCCGATGGCCCGCAGCAGGAACTCACCACTAGATGCTTCCGCCAAAGCGAGCTGCGCACTGGCATGCACGGTGCCGAGGTGGTTCAGATACTGCGGTCCGGCGGGCAGTTGCAGCAACTTCGCCGGATCATCCGCGATTTGCAGGCCCACATGCTGGTTAAAAGGAAGTTCGATGACGCTATTCATGAGAGGTCGCCTGAGTTTTTCCATACGCCCGCTCCACCTTCGCCACGCGGAGCTGGTAATCCGCATACCACCGCGTCTTGCCCGTCTCCTGCGCGATGCGGTGCTCGGCGTTCGCCTTCCAGTTGGCGATGGCCTGCGTGCTCTCCCAATACGAGACCGTGATGCCAAAGCCTTCCGCCCCGCGTGCGCTTTCCACACCGAGAAAGCCCGGCTGCTCATGCGCCAGTTCCACCATGCGATCCGCCATGTCGCCGTAGCCTTCATCGCCCTCGGTGCGCTGCGAGGTGAAGATGACCGCGTAGTAAGGTGGCGAGGGTGTTTGGGCGAAGGCGGGCATGAATTAAAGGTCAAGAACGTGGATGTCATCGCCCACGCGGATCACGCCATCGCTCAGAATGTCCGCTCGCAGGCCACCGCGGTCGGCGAGGGGTTTTAGCAGGGCTTTGCCGGTTACTTTGTCCAAGTGGGCACACGGCGGGCAGAGGCGGATGCCTTCGATGAGCACACTGCCGATGCGGAAGCGCTTTCCGACGAGGTCATTCAGTCGCAGGCCCTCGGTCACGATGTTTCGTCGTGCCTCGGCGGCGCTGAGGCCGATCTCGGCGAGCACCTCGCTTTCGATCAGCGTGAGTTCACGGCCTGGGCCTTTC
>JBKCXA010000889.1:0-3689 GCA_046316935.1 Prosthecobacter sp. | reverse complement strand
GAATGACTTCCGCGTCGATTACGAGGAATTCAGCCACAAGCTCAAAGACGAGCATTTCCCGAAGGGCCAGAGCTGGATCATGGTCGGACCGACTGGTCCGCGTCGTCTCCGCCTCGCCGTGGAGCATCTCGCGAACTACCGCGGCAGCGCCTGCTACTTCGTCGATCTCGATCCTCGCTTCGTGAAGAAGGTGATCTCGAACAAGCAGTTCGATGTGGCCCGTCAGTACAGGGACCACGTGGTCGATCAGGCCGTGCTGCTGCTGAAGAACCGCAAGATCTCCGCCATCTTCACCACGCCGAAGCTGCTCGAAGCGCTGGCTGAAAAAGTCGATCTCTACAGCGCTGGCATCCGTGGCTGCTTTGTGGGTGGCACAACGATGACGCCGCAGTATGTGCGCTTCATTGTCGAAGAAGTGCTCGAGGGTAAAATCGGCTTCTACCCGACCTACGGCAACACCTTGATGGGCCTAGCCGCCAGCGTGCCGCTGGAGCCGTCCGACAATTTCTCCATCACCTACTACGCCCCGCAGCCGCGTGCCGTATTGCGCATCGTCGATCCGAAAGCGACGAACAACACCGTCGATTACGACGCCTGGGGCCGTGTCGAGCTCACCACGCTCACGAAGGAGTTCTTCATGCCGCGCTTCCTCGAGCGCGACGAGGCCATGCGCCGCAAACCCCGTGCCCCCTATGCCTGGGACGGTGTCGCCGACGTGCGCCCCTTCGGCGCGATGGAGAAAACCATCGTCGAAGGCGTGTATTGAGGCTATTTTCCGGCCATGCAGACGATCGGCCAGTCGGAATCGAGGCTCCTTCAGAAAGCCCGCCAGCACGGACTGGCGAGCCCTGAGGACCTTGAGCGGCTGGCGATCGAGCGCGGCTGCGATTATTATGACATCTCCAATCGTGTGATGGAGCAACCGGCTCGAGATGCGGCTGCCGCAGCGTCGGGCTTTTCTAACGAGGAGCTCGCTGTGGCGTTGCTAGCTCAGAATCGAAGCCTTTTACGCACTCGAATGGCGGCTGCCATGCTGGCATGCCCCTCAAATAAACCAACCATTGTTGCTCAGCTCAGTCGTGCGGAAGGTTGTGCTGATGTCGTGCATTACATAGCCGACTGTGGCCTCCGGGTCGAGCCCGCCAATGGCTTCTGGCATGCTCTTTCGGATGCCTTGCGAGATGTCACTTATGTCACCGACGACATGCCACACCTCTCCCGCTTTGTGGAAATGACAGGCATTGATCGCGGACGTGTGGGCACCCAAATGCGATGGATTCGTCCATGGGGAGGTGCCACCGGTGGCTGAAGTTCCTTTGTCCAACCCTGAGCGCCTCTTGCTGGCTTTGGATGCCTTGCTGGATCATCGGGTCAATCTGGTGCTGTATGGCAGATCGGCGGTTTGGCTCGGTTTTGACAATCCTCCACCCGAAGTCGGTGCCACCAAGGACGTGGATGCCATCATCCGCATGTCCCAACTCGATGAACTGGTGAATGATGAGCAGTTTTGGGACTCCCGAGACGCCGTGAATGTGCAGTTCAAGGGCGAAGACATGTACATCACGCATCTCTTCCAGGAGAATCAGGTTTTTCGCCGTCCCAATTGGCTGGATCATCTGGTGCCCCTGGTGCGACCCGTGACCCGGCACCTCGAACTGTATCGTCCGGCGACCGTCGATCTCATTTTGACCAAAATGATGCGTGGAAACGATGAGTGGGACATGCAGGACATCCATTTCATGCTCCACCACGATAAAATCAGCGTGGCCTGCATTACCCAGGCCATGAATGAGGCGGTGATTCCTGACGAGCAGGAATACCGCGACGCATTTGAAAAAGCCCGTGTGCGAGTTCTTGAACTTGCCCGACAGGCTGGCTACCCCTGAGACGTTTCCATTTCCCCCATCCATCCTCCATGTCCATCCCCCATCTCCCCGCTCTCCGCAAAGGCCGTCCGTATGAGTCGCTCGACAAGGTTCAGGTCAAAGACCACAAAACCGGCGAGGTCTGCGCCGAGGTCAGCCAGGTGAATGCCGGCATCGTGCGCAAGGATCTCGCGAAGATCGGCGAGGCTCGCAAGGCGCTGAAAAAGTTCACCGTCCAGCAGCTCATCGACATCACCGCGAAGGCCGGCGAGCTTTTCCTCAATGGCACGCTGCCGCTCGGCGACAAAGGCCACACGCAGTCGCCGCAGGAATACATCGCCACGCTTTCCCGCACCAGCGGCCTGCCGCACATCATGGTGAAGCGGAACATGACGAAGATTCACTATGCCATGACGAACATGACCACGATCCTGAATGGATTGTCGCGTGGCCTCGATCTGAGCGTCATTGATCGCGGTTTCGGCACGCAGGCCGGCTGCCCGGTGGCGTATTTCCCGACCACGAACTCCCTCGGACTCATCATGCCGTCGAATTCGCCCGCGGTGAACTCGCTCTGGCTGCCCTCCATCGCGTTGAAAATCCCCGTCGTCATCAAACCGGGCCGTGAGGAGCCTTGGACGCCCTATCGCCTCATCCAGGCCTTCATCGCCGCGGGTGCACCGGCGGAGGCCTTTGGTTTCTATCCCACCGACCACGAAGGCAGCGGCGAGGTCGTCAAACTCAGCGGCCGCAACCTCGTCTTTGGCGACGTGAACATCGCCAAGATGTATGAAAACAACCCGGCGGTGCAGGTGCACGGCCCGGGCTGGAGCAAGATCATCATCGGCGAGGACAAGATCGAAAACTGGCGCGAATACCTTGATGTCATCGTCGGCTCCATCAGCGACAACGGCGGTCGTTCCTGCATCAATGCCAGCGCCGTCATCGTGCCGAAATATGGCAAGGAAATCGCCACCGCCATCGCCGAGCGCCTCGGCCCCGTGAAGCCGCTGCCCTCCGATGACGAAAACGCCAAGCTATCGGGCTTTGCGAACGTGAAAATGGCCGACTACATCGACAGCGCCATCGACAACGATCTGCAAACACCCGGTGCGGAAGATGTCACCGCTCAGTTCCGCGATGGACCGCGCAAGACCGAGTTCCAAGGCGGCACTTTCCTGCGCCCGACCATCATCTGGTGCTCCGACAACAAACACCCGCTGGCCAACCGCGAGTTCCTCTGCCCCTACGCCAGCGTGCTGGAGATCCCGCAGAGCGAGGTGCTCGGCCGCATCGGCTACAGCCTCATCGTCACCGCGATCACGCAGGACGAGGCGTTCATCAACGACCTCCTCGAGTGCCCCACCATCGACCGCCTCAACATCGGGCCGATCAGCACCATGAAGATCAGTTGGGACCAGCCGCACGAGGGGAACATGTTCGAGTTCCTCTACAAGCGCCGCTCCATCGACTGCGCTTGAGCTTTCTCGATCCCAACCGAGTAATCAGGGAGTAGTTCCGAGTTTTGTCTAAACCTTCACCTGCTCAAGTCACACGATGAAATCCATCATAATTATCACTCTGCTTTTCTCGAATCTGCTCTATGGCCGCATTAATGAAGATATCGTTGCTCTTGAGTCTAGGTATGGGAAAGCAACGTTTGTGCATTCGGCAGAGGGATCGGATGGTACTTTCGCCACGTTTAACTTCCAAGGGAAAGACATTTTGGCGGTTCTAATCGAAGGTGACTGTGTTTTGGAGGTTATTGAGATTGGTCCTGAAAAGCTTTATTCGAACTCCGATGCAGAGCGAGTGACCGATGAG
>JBKCXA010000888.1:0-7960 GCA_046316935.1 Prosthecobacter sp. | reverse complement strand
TGTGTGTTTTCCACCGAGCGGGCGATCTACCCGCAAGCCGACGGCACCTGCAAACTCGAGCCGCAGGAAGGCACGGAAGCTGGTTTGCGGCTCGATTGTTCCGCCGGCTTCGGCGCGGCGACGTTTGTCACGGGCACGTTTGGTTTCGTGCTGGCCGGTGAAGTGGTGCGTCATCTCAGCGGCGTGTGATTTTATGCCTGAGACGACCCGCTTCGCTCCGAGTCCCACGGGATGGCTGCATCTCGGCCATGCCTTCGCGGCCTTGTTTGCATCGCAGCAATCAGATGGCGGTCGTTTTCTCATCCGGCTGGAGGACATCGATGCCACGCGGGCACGTCCGGAGTATGAAGAGGCGATTTTCGAGGATTTGGCGTGGTTGGGCCTTTCGTGGGAAAAGCCGGTGCGCAGGCAAAGCGATCACTTTGAGGACTATCGAGCCGCGTTGAACCAGTTGGAGGCGAAAGAGCTGCTGTACCCTTGTTTTTGCACGCGACGCGAAATCCAAGATGAAATCGCGAGAGCCGGAAACGCGCCGCAAGGTCCCGATGGGCCGCTTTATCCCGGCACCTGCCGTCATCTCGATGCCGCGGATCGTCAGCAACGCCTCGCGAGTGGTGCGGCGTATGCCTTGCGACTCGATGTGGCAAAGGCGCTGGAGCTTCTCGATGCGCCGCTGACCTTCACCGAGCTCTCACGCGGCGAGATGACCGCTGATCCATCGATCTTTGGCGATGTGGTGCTGGCCCGCAAAGACACGCCGGCGAGCTATCACCTTGCTGTTGTCGTCGATGATGCACTGCAAGGCATCACGCTCGTCACTCGTGGCGAGGATCTGCTGCCCGCCACGCATCTGCACCGCCTGCTGCAGCATCTGCTCGGCCTGCCCGTGCCCCGCTGGCATCATCACCGCCTCATCACCGATGAAACCGGCAAACGCCTGGCCAAGCGCGACGACGCCCGCTCGCTGCGCAGTCTCCGTGAGGCGGGCTGGACGCCGGAGCGTGTGGTCGAAGTCATCAGCGACGGCGCAGGCAAATCATCCTAAAGATGCACCGACAGCGGCCGTGCCAGCGTGAAAACACGCAATAGGCCATCGGAACGTCCGTTCTGAAAAGCGCATGCGCCTCCTCGCCCTCTCCTTGCTCGCCACCACTGCGTTTGTTTCCGCTGAAGAAAAGCCCGATCTGCCGATTGTGGACATCTCAGGTCAAAAAGACCGTCACACGATCATCGCCGCAGGCACCGCTGAGGTTTATCAGGGACATCCGACGACGACGCTGCTCGCCGATGGCAAAACGATCTTCTGCGTGTGGTGCATCAATCACGGCGGTGCCGCGGGGCCGATGGCACGCAGCGATGACGGCGGCAAAACGTGGACGCGGATCGACGAGACGCTGCCCGAGGGTTTCAAGACGCATCAAAACTGCCCCAGCATCTACCGCATGACGGATTCGGCGGGTAAAGAGCGCCTGTGGGTCTTTTCAGCGGCGAAAGGCAATCGCAAAGGCCCGGGCATGCCGAGCATCATGAGCGAGGACGCGGGCAAAACGTGGAAGGAGATGCCTCCGCTCGGTTTTCCGTGTGTGATGACCTTCAGCAGCATTGTGCGGCTCAAAGATGGCCGTTACCTCGGTCTCTACCACAAAGGCCCCGGCGGCGCGGACAAGGCCCCGCTCGAGGTGCTGCAAACGATCACCGCCGATGGTGGCTTCACTTGGAGCGAGCCGAAGGTCGTCGCGAGCGTCACCGGCAAGAATCCGTGCGAGCCCTTTGTCTTTCGCTCGCCGGACAGCGCGGAGCTTTGCTGCCTGATGCGCGAAAACACGCACAAGGAACGCAGCCTGGTGATGTTCAGCCGCGACGAAGGACAAACCTGGAGCACGCCCGCGAACACGAGCTGGGGCCTCACCGGCGACCGGCACGCCGGCGTCTTCACCAAAGACGGCCGCATGGTCATCGCCTTCCGCGATCAGGCTCTCAACAGCCCGACGAAAGGTCATTTCGTGGCGTGGGTGGGCACTTACGACGACATCAAGAACAGCAAGCCCGGCCAATACCGCGTGAAGCTCCTCCACAACCACGCCGAACGCGTCGGCGACTGCGGCTATCCCGGCGTGGAACTGCTGCCCGATGGCACGATCGTCACCACGACCTATGTGAAGTATGCGCCCGGCAAGGAGAAGCACAGCGTGGTCAGCGTGCGCTTCGATTTGAAGACGACGGATGCGATGGTGAAGAAAGAGTGATGCGTGAAACCTGCTCGCTGCCACCTACGGACGCACGAGGGCAGTCAAAGTTTTGCCACAACGGTGCCTGCAATCCGATCGTGAAGACAGCGGTGCTGTTCGCTGAAAACAAAGCAAACATCGATCAATGGATAAATGGGCAAGATGGAGGGCAGCAAGCGTCCGACAATATTGCGCATGACGAGGATGGTCACCAATCCCGAAGGATTCCCATCTTCAATATCCACGATGCGTATGCCAGTCATTTTCTTGCCCACGGTTTGGGCGCATGCAGCCAGCATACACAGATTCAACACGAGCCACATGAGCAGAAACCCGCCAACCACATAAATCGGATTGAAGGTTTGTGTGAGGCCTATCAGCTCCAGACCAGTAGTAAGACCAAACAAAACTAAAAAAGGAGTGATGACGTCTCCCAGCGCCGCCACTAGCCGCTGCCATGGTGTGGCTAGATCAAAAGTTAGCCTGTTGCCAGGATTCACAGCAGGCCTCGGTCGTGCGGCAACTGGCTTGGTTGTTCGAACGGGCGGTGCCGGGGCCATGGGTGCAGTGGTAGCAGGCGAAGTCTCGAATACGAAGTCCGATAATGGCCTCCACTCTCGCATCCCCTCGGCCCAGAACCAGTCCGTTGGCTGAAAAAAGCCAGATTGCAGCCCTTCTTGAATTTGCTCTTGGACGAACTCGCCCAATGGCTGGCCTTCCCGTGAGATTTGCAGTGAATTCATGCGAGCGATATCCAAATCAATACTCTCATTTTTGTCGAGAGTTATTTGCCGCCCACCGGGTCACTCATACTTCAGCCATGCCGTCGCGGCGCAGGATTTGTCGGTGGTGACGCGGAGCCAGCGGGCTTGGATGGCGGGTTCGAAGGTGAGGTTGATCGGCGCGTTGGGAAACACATCAAGACGTTGCCATGTTACCCACAGGCCGGTGCCGGTGAGGTCGAGCTCAATGTGGAAGCTCACGGGCTCGTTTTGATCGTGGCTGAGCGTGAGCGTGCGCTGGTCGTAGGCCCACATCAGATATGGATCACTCTTTTGACTGGCTTTGACCTTCGTGGCCTTCCATGGGCCGCCTTCGCCACGTGGTTTGCCAAGCTTCCAGAGGTCGTCGATGGCTCCGGCCCAGAGTGCGGCCTTGCCATCTTCGCTGCGGAGGATGTGGTCGCTGGCTTTGGCATCCGGTTTAATGCCGCTCATGATGAAGAGGCCGCGATAGCCGCCGAAGTCGGTGACGCGCAGGTCGTGCGAGCAGATGGGGCGGATCTTGGCGAAGCCGTCGGCATTTTCGGCGGGCAGCTCAAAGAAGGTGCCGCAGGCGCTGAGCATGTCGCGCTCGGTGGCGACTTCGCGGCAGACGCGTAGCTCGCCAGCGTTCGTGGCGGCGTCGTAGGCCTTCGAAGCACGCGGCAAGCGCCAGCGACGGCCGCGATCATCGACGACGAGCACGCTGGCTTCGTCGAGCGTGATGACGTTCTTCGGCAGGGCGACGGCTTTTTCGACAAAGGCCTTCGCTTTGGCGTCTTCGACGCGTTTGAGGCTCAAATCGGCTCCCATCTCGTAGTAGCCGTCTTTTGTCGCCAAACTCAGCGTGCGCTTGTTTTCGCCGCGAGGCCGGAAAAGGCCGGTTTGAGCGTTTTCATCGCCGATTCGGGCGATGCCGTCGAACATCGCATCGGGCTCGCTGCCGCGTTCATCGCCGTTCGAGAGCGTGATGAGGACGCTGAGGCTCTCGCAGTCCTTTTCCGCCTTCAATTGCAGCCAGTCGGTTTCCACATCGATCTCCACGCAGGGCTTGGGCACGCCGTTCACAGGCAGCGGCATGGCAAAGATCTTCGCGTTGCGGATGACGACGCTCACCATCTCACCACCGGGGATGCGATGCTCGCCCAAACTGCCGGACAGGTGCGCCTCGCTCTTCGAATGATTGATGATCCATGCCTGACGATGCTTCCAGCCACCGACAAGAAATGGCTCCGACTCGACTCCCGCCTTCACCGGTTCACGCAACCACACCGCACCGCTCGCGTGCGCGGGGCCGAGTTTGCCGGGCGTGTCGGGGCTGGTGAACCAGAGATTGCTCTGCGACTGGCCGACGCTGTCGATGCCGCCTTTGACTTTGCGCTTGTTGAGGAACTCGGACTTCGCGGAGTCATCGCAGCCGAAGACGAGGCGGTCGTTCCAGCGGGTGAAGTCGCCGATCACCTTCATGTAAGCGCTGCGGGCGCGGATGCCGTTCGTGTTCGCGGCGGAGAAGGTCTTCGGGAAGCTCCAAAACGCGCCGTGCATGGTCATAAGCAGGTTCTCTTCGCCGATGTCGCGGATGCGCGGCCACTCGGTGTTCCAGCCGTGAGCGCCGTCGTAACTGTGGCTGACTTTCGGCAGGCGGAAGGACTGCCATTTGCCGTTATCAAGCAGCATGAGGATGAGCGATTTCGCATCCCAGCCGATGCTCCACACGGGGGCGTTTGGATCACTGCCGCGAATGCCGCCGGGGCCGGGGACTTCGGTGAATTGATTGCGACGCACGAGCTGCCAGTCGCCGCTGCCGGTCCATTCGCCGAGAGCGCCGCTGGGCGTGGTGGGATCGGTGAGCACACGTTTGTCGCGATCTCCGTTGTTGGCGTAGATGACGCGGCCTTGGGAGGTGTAGAGGCCTTTGCCGTGGTAGCCGGGCAGTTGGGAATCGAGCTTCGAGAGCGGGGTTTCGACTTTGAAGCCCTTTTTGATGCCGTTGCCGTCGCGGATGAAGTTTTTCACGGCGAGCGTCTTCACATCGACCTCGTAGAGGCCTTCCTCCATCGTGGCGTAGTAGATCTTGCCTGCGGGATCGGTCAGGTGCCGCGCATTGCTGGTGAGGCGACCCGGCATGATGCTCGGCGGGATCACTCGCACGCCGCGTTGCGCATCGATGACATACGGCCCGATGAAAAGCTGCTGCGATTCCTCGTGGATCATGCGGTTCGCCGGCGTGCCGCCGACGCTTTCCGGTCGCACGACTTGCTTCAGCTCGGGCGTGATCTCGTAGAGCTTGTCGCTCGATCCGAACGGCAGATGCGGCCCATAGGTGATGACCCACAGCCGGTCCGCCCACGGCACCACCGCGCCCGTGCCGCACTCGCCCTCGTTGTTGAACATGGCGAGCGAGGGATAGATGCCGCTGATGCTGCGTGGCTCCTGCGCGGAGAGCAGGCCTACGGAACACGCGGAAAACACGGAAAGCAGAAGGTTGGGCTTCATCCGGGCAGCAAAGCAGAGTCAGCAAGGCAGACAACCACCGTGTGTTATGCTAAACGGAAATCGCTTACACATGCCCCGACCACCCGAAATCACCGCCGATGCCTGGCGCAGCCTGCGCTGCGAATGGCTGTGGGTGTATCGCGGGGCGGTGCCGGTGTGCGGGGTGTGGTCGGCGGAGATTCCGGTGCCGACGGGCGTGTTTTTTGTGGAGCAGGGCAGCGGACGGATTCGGGCAGATGGGAAAGAGATCGTCGTGAAGCGTGGCGAGGCCTTTTTCTCCGCTCCCGGGCCGCGACAGCATTGGTTTGCGCCGGGGACGCGGCTGCTGTCGGTCGGGTTTCGCTGCCTGTGGCCGGATGAGCGACCGGTTTTCCGCACGGGGCTGAATTTCGCCGCGAAGTCGGCCAAACTGCGCGCCGCGACGCTCGAACTCTTCCGCCGCGTGCATCGCGGGCGCAAAGCGGTGACGTTTCGCGAAGCGGTGAAGCCCGCGACGCATGCACTGGCCGCGTGGTCGGCGCGTGAGGCGGCGTTTTTGGAATGGTTCGCGGTTTGGAGCGAGGTGCTGCATCAAAACGGCATCGAGCCGGAGCCGCGAGTGGCCGCGAAAGGTCGGCGAGGTCGTGTGGAGCAGCTCATCGCGTGGCTGAACAAGCGTCCACTCGATCAAACGACGCCGACGCTGCCGCCAAACTTCGGCCTGGGCCTACGCCGGGCGGATCAACTGCTCCAGCAGCAGCTCGGCACGAGTTTGCGCCGCTACTTGGAGCGTCGGCGATTGGATGCAGCCCGTGAGCGAGTGCTCGCAGGAAGCGGCACGCTCAAAGAGATCGCGTTTGTGCTGGGTTTTCGGCATGCCTCGCACTTCACGGCGTGGTTTCGGCGGCAGGTGGGCGTTTCGCCTTCGGTGTATCGCACGGGCGGGATGGAGGCCGCTTGAGCCTTTGACCTCGATCAAATCACGCTTACCACAAGCGCCCGCCTTTCCGCCCCATGCTCTCCGTTTCCAACGTCAGTAAAACCTACGCCGGCCGCACCTTGTTCAGCAATGTGTCGTTTCACATCAATCGCGGCGAAAAAATTGGCCTCATCGGACCAAACGGCGCGGGCAAGTCGACTCTGTTCTCTCTGCTGCTTCAAGAATCGACGCCGGACGATGGCCGTGTGATGATGGAGCGCGGCATCACCTTCGGCTTCCTGCCGCAGGAGAGCGCGCCGGTGGATGACGTGACCGTTTTGGAGCTGGCGACAGGTCATCTCGATGAAAATCAGCGCTGGGAGGTCGAGCCCAAGGCGAAGCGCATCCTCAGCGGCCTGGCGTTTCGCGAATCGGACTTCGAGCGGAATGCCCGCACGCTCAGCGGCGGCTGGGTAATGCGTGCGCACCTGGCCCGCCTGCTTGTGCAGGAGCCGGAAATGCTGCTGCTGGATGAGCCGACGAACCACCTCGACCTCGAATCGCTCATCTGGTTCCAAAACTACCTCCAGGGCTATCCAGGAGCCATTTTGATGATCTCGCATGACCGCGAATTCCTCAATGCGCTGTGTGATAGCATGCTCGAGATCGCCCACAGCAAGATCACGCGCTACACCGGCAACTACGACGACTACCTCCGCGAAAAGGCCGCCCGCATGGAGCAGCTCCAGGGCGCTTACGAGAACCAGCAGCGTGAACTCGCGAAGATGCAGGCCTGGGTGGATAAATTCAAAGCGAAGGCCAACTTTGCCTCCCGCGCCCAGGACAAGGCGAAGATGATCGACCGCATCGAAAAGATCGACGCCCCCATGGCGGATGCCAAAACGGTCAAATTCCGCTTCCCCCAGCCTCCACGCAGCGGCCAGCGTGTCATCCGCATGACCGGCATCGACTTCGCTTATGGCCAGACGCCCGTTTACAACGGCCTCGACCTCGAAATGGAGCGCGGCCAGCGCACGGTGCTCGTCGGCCCGAACGGCGCAGGCAAATCCACGCTGCTCAAGCTCCTCGCGGGCGCTTTGACCCCGCAGGCGGGCAACCGCGAGCTCGGTCACAACGTCAAACTTGGCTACTTCGCCCAATATCGCGGTGATGTGCTCAACATGCGCCACACCGTGCTACAGTCTGCCATGGACCTGCCGAGTCGTCCTGGCGAAAACCTTTGCCGCACTCTGCTCGGCTCGTTTTTGTTTCATGGTGACGACGTCTTCAAGCCCGTCGGCGTGCTCAGCGGCGGTGAAAAGAGCCGCCTCGTGCTCGTGCGCCTGCTGCTCGACCCGCCGAACTTCCTTCTCATGGACGAGCCAACGACGCATCTCGACATGGGCAGCATCGACGCCCTCATCAACGCGCTCGATCAATACGAAGGCACGCTCGTCTTCATCAGCCACGACGTGCACTTCATCCGCCAGATGGCGAAAAACGTCCTCCACGTGAGCGCTGGCGTGATCACGCCCTACGCGGGCGATTACCAATACTACCTCGACAAAACGAAAGCT
>JBKCXA010000887.1:0-9563 GCA_046316935.1 Prosthecobacter sp. | reverse complement strand
GTCCCAGTGCACCTGGCTGCGGTTGCCGTTGTCGGCGGGGCCTTCGTAGGCCTGGCCGGGGGTGAAGTGGAAGCTGCCGGCGATTTTTTCATCGAACAGGATGTCACGCATGGGCTCCTTGATCTCGCGATTGAAGCCGATGGCGAACTCCCCGATGTAGCGGGCGCCCTTGTCGCTGTCGAAGATCTTGTTGATGGCCGCGGTGTTGTTCGCGGTGGCCTTCACGATCTTGCCTTTGCTGAACTCGAGCTTCACGCTGTCAAAGGCGATGCCCTGGTAGATGGATGGCGCGTTGTAGCTGATCACGCCTTCCACGCTGTCCTTCACCGGTGCGGAGAAACACTCGCCATCCGGGATGTTGTGGCTGCCGCCGCAGTAGATGGACTTGAGGCCCTTGAGGCTGAAGCGCAGATCGGTCCCGGGGCCCTTGAGATGCACGTCGCTGGTCTTGTCCATGAGCTTCTGCAGCGCCTTCATCGCCGGTTCGAGCGCGGCGTAGTCGAGCAGGCACACGCGGAAGAAGAAGTCCTCGAAGGCCTGCGTGCTCATGCCGGCCTGCTGGGCCATGCTGGCATTCGGCCAGCGCAGGACCACCCAGCGCGTCTTGCCCACACGCCAGTTCTGCACCGGGCGCATCTTCTTCATCACCATCTGCATTTTGGCAGCAGGCACGTCGGAGCTCTCGGTGATGTTGTGGCTGCCACGCACGGCGATGTAGCACTGCGTCTGCTTCATCAAGGCCAGCGCGTTCTTCGCGATGAGGTCATACTGATGCTCGTCAGCATGAATCATTTGCTCGCGGGTGATCACGGCATCGTTCAGGCGCACCATCGGCTTGCCACCTGCGGCCACGACTTCGCGGATGAGCGACTGCCCGACGGCCGCGGGCACGTCAAAGAGGTCGATCCAGACGAAATCGCCTTTTTTGACCTTGGTGGAGTAACGGACAAGCTGGCGGGAGAGGGCGTCGATGCGGGGGTCGTGCATAAGTGGGGGCGATAGTGCCTAGCACGAGGCTGGCGCAAAGTGGATTTTTGCCGGAGAAACAGGCGCAAATCGAACTGGTGAATCTCGTGGAGCGGATTATGCGCATGTTTGATCATGCCCACGCTCGCCGACCTGCTCTCGAATGAATCCCTCCGTGCGGAGGAGTTTCCCCTCGTGCGCGACAGCATCTTTCTGGCTCATGCGGGCGTCACCATCCTGCCGCGGCGCGTCACGCGGGTGATGCAGGAGCATCTGGAGCAGAGCTGCCTGCGCATGCAGGAGTATCCGGAGGCCTGGAAGTCGGTCACGGAAACGCGTGGCGTGGCCGCCCGGCTGATCGGTGCCAAGGCCTCGGAGATCTCGCTGCTGGGTCCGACCTCCGTCGGGCTCAGCCTGGTCGCCGCCGGACTGCCGTGGAAGGCGGGGGACGAGGTGGTCATCAACCCCGACGACTACCCGGCCAATGTGTACCCTTGGCGGGATCTGGAGCGGCAAGGTGTGATCGTTCGCGAATTAAAACCCGCCGCGCTGGGTGAGATCACCCCGGAGCTGGTCGAGGCCGCGCTGACGCCTCGCACGCGGCTCGTGGCCCTGGCGTCGTGTCATTACCTCAGCGGCTACCGCATTGATGTGGATGCCATCGGCAGGCTGGTGCGGGGCAGGGGAATCTGGTTCTGCCTGGATGCCATCCAGACCGTGGGTGCCTTCGAGACGAGGGTGGACCATGTCGATTTCCTCTCCGCGGATTCTCACAAATGGATGCTCGGGCCGATGACCGCCGGCATCTTCTATGTTCGGGACGAGTGGCAGGACATCCTGCGTCCGGGCCTGCTTGGTTCATGGAATGTCCGCAGTCCGAATTTTGTCGCGCAGCCGGGCATCGAGTTCGAGCGCGGCGGCCGGCGTTACGAGCCGGGCGCTCTGAACATCAACGGTATCCTGGGCATGCGTGCAGGCATTGAGCTGATCGAGGAGATGGGCCTGCCCGCCATCAGCGAGCAACTCATCCGGCTCAAAACGCGGCTGCATGAGCGGCTGGCCCCGCTTGGCTTTGAGTTCCTCGGGCCGCCGCCCGAAAGCCCGGCGGCTTCCGGCATCACGACCGTGTGGCATCCGCAGGAGAAGCTCGAACCCATCCAGGAAGCTCTCGCTGCTCAAGACATCGCGGTGTCCCTCCGCCACACCCGGGATGGCCGGGCGCACATCCGCTTCAGCCCGCATTTTTACAACACCCTCGCGGAGATGGACCGCGTGGCCGATGCCATCCAGCGCCTTGTTTCAGCCGGTTGACCGTCGCTTGAAACATGGAAGCCGAAACCCTATGCTGCTCTCCACCATGATCGTGACTTGCCTACAGATGCAGGAGGGAGAGGCAGCCGCCTTTGCCCGGGGCGTATCAGCAGCAGAATTGATGGAAAAGGCCGGGCAGGGCATCGCGGAGGTCGTGAGGCAGTTCGAACCGGTCGCCGGATCGTTGGTGCTGTATCTCGGCAAGGGCAACAACGCCGGCGATGCCCTGGTGGCAGCCCGTGAGCTGCGAAAAGTCGGCTGGCGTGTCTTTGCGAGGCTCGCCGCTCCGGTGGCGGCCATGAAAGAACTGCCGCGGAGTCATTGGGCCGAGTGGATCGAGGCGATCGAAGATGCGCGTCAGCATGCCTTTGCCTCCGGGCCGCTGCTGCTGCTTGACGGGCTGCTGGGCATTGGGTTCAGCGGTGAGATGAAGCCGGAACTCGCGGCCCTCGTCGCGGAGATGCAGTACATGCGTGAGCGCTGCCATGCGCGTGTGATCGCCATGGATCTGCCGAGCGGCCTGGGCTCGCGGCATGCCGTCGAGGCGGATGTCACGGCCTGCGTGGCTCATGTGAAAGACCTGCTCGTGGAGGACGGCGCGGAGCGAAACGTGGGACGCATCGCCCTGGTGCCGTTGCAAGAGCTGGATGGCATCGCAGGGGATGCTGGCGCGGCGGTGATGACGGCCCGCGAACTGCGCTCCTGGCTGCCGCATCGGCCGAATGACATGCACAAAGGCGATGCAGGTCGTGTGGTGGTGCTGGCGGGTTCACGCGGCTTCCTCGGCGCGGCGGAACTGGCCTGCCGTGGGGCTTTGCATGCGGGGGCCGGTTTAACGACACTGCTGGTCAAAGAGGATGCCTATGAGCTGCTCGCCTCGCGGGTGCCTGCGGAGGTGATGGTGAAGTGCGTCGAGGACTATCGCGAGGCACTGGAATTGAAGTCGGATGCGCTCGCGGTGGGCCCCGGGCTGGGTTTTGACAGCGAGGACGAGGTGCTCGACGTGCTGCGCGAGGCAAAACAACCGGTGGTCGTGGACGCGGACGCCCTCACGATGCTGTCGCATCAGCCCGAGGCGATGGATGCGATGAACGGCCTGCCACGCCTGCTCACGCCGCATCCGGGGGAACTCGATCGACTCCTGGCCCACTACCCCGGCTGGCATGGCATGGACCGTCGCACGGTGACGGAGATGCTGGTGAAGAACGCGTCGAGGCGCACCCTGCTGCTCAAAGGCACCCGCACGGTGATTGCCACCGCGGGGGAGGTGACACTGTTCAATTCAACCGGGCATCCGGGCATGGCGAGCGGTGGCATGGGCGATGTGCTGACCGGCGTGTGCGCAGCGCTGGCGGCCCGCCGGGTGCCTCTGCATCACGCGGCCGGTCTTGGAGCCTGGTTGTGCGGTCGCGCGGCGGAGATCGCGGGGCGTGACGGCATCGTCGCCTCCGATGTCGCGGCCTGCCTCGGCTCGGCAATGCGGGATTTGAAGGCTGGATGCTGGTGACCCTCGATCTTGATCCATGAGCCTGACCGCCCGTTTTCTTCTCGGCTTCGCCCTGGTGGCGAGCGTGGGGCTGTTTGTGCTCTTTTCGCAGCTCATCCAAAGGGTGGAGCGCCAGTACATGGAGGCCACCGAGGAGCCGATGGTCGATGTGGCGAACATCCTGGCTGAAATCCTCGCCTCGCAGTCGAAGAATGGCGTGATCGATCCGACCATGGTCGAGACGGCGATCCAGTTTGCCCAGGCACGGGAGCTGAGCGCCCAGATCTACAACCGCACCAAGACCCAGGTGGACATGCAGGTCTATGTCACCGACGCGGACCGTCGTGTGCTGTTTGATTCCGCGCATCTGGAGGAGCCAGGAACGATCTCAAACCGGCGTGATGTGGTGCTCACGCTCAACGGCGAATACGGCGCTCGCAGCAGCCGCACGCAGTCATCCGACCCGCTGTCCGTCGTGATGTTTGTCGGTGCGCCCATCCGCGTGGAGGGGAAAACCATCGGCATGGTCAGCGTGGCCAAGCCCCAGCGTGGCGTGCTCGCCTTTGTGTGGGAGACGGAGCGTTGGCTGAAGTGGTCGATCATCTCCACGGTGCTGCTGATGCTGGCAGGCATCTTTTTCGCGGCGAAGTGGGCCACGAAGCCTCTTGAGGATCTCACCCAACATGCGTTGGCGGTCAGCCGTGGCGAGCGCTCCGCCCCTCCGCGCATGCCGGGGCATCAGATGAAGACGCTGGCCACGGCGCTGGAGGACATGCGGGATGCGCTGGAAGGCCGCGAGTATGTTGAGAGCTATGTGCAAAGCCTCACCCACGAGCTGAAAAGCCCCGTCGCCGCGATTTTGGGTGCGAGCGAGATTTTGCAGGATGGCGGTGTGCCGGAGGAAAAGCGCCAGCGCTTTCTTGGAAACATCCGCGCCGAGGCCGCCAGGCTGCGTGATCTGCTCGAGCGCCTGCTGCATCTGGCTGCGCTGGAGAAACAAAAGACGCTGCTAAAACGTGAGCCGGTGAGCTTTGGCGAGGCCATTCAGCGTGCCTGGAGCCACCTGTCCGTGCTGGCGCAGGCCCGGCAGGTGGTCTTTGAACCGCACGTCGATGATGAACTGGTCGTGGATGGCGACGCGTGGCTGATCGAGCTGGCCGTGAGCAACCTGTTGCAGAACGCCCTCGATTTTTCTCCGCCCGGCGCACGCTTGAAGGTGAAAGCCTATGGCTTCGAGAAAAAGGCCGTGCTTGAGATCGAAGATGAAGGCCCAGGTGTGCCGGACTATGCCCGCGAGCGGGTGTTCGAGCGGTTTTACTCCCTCCCGCGACCGGACAGCGGCAAAAAGAGCACCGGCCTCGGGCTTTGCTTCGTCAAAGAGGCGGCCATCTTGCACGGCGGAAGCATCGACCTCATGCCCGGCGAGGCAGGGAAGGGGACCAAAGCGGTACTCGTGCTGCCCTGCTGAATGGCGATTGCAGTCCCCAGGCATCTTGAGAGAAGGCCTCGGAGGCCATGAACCAAGGTGCTTGACCAGGCGGCCCAAAAGCTGTCACCCTCAGTGCATGTCAGACCATTCATCCGCAGCCTCGTCGCCCTTGCCACTCATCCTTCGTGGAGGCGTGCTCGCCTTGTTTTGCTGGGCCGTCGGCTGGATGGCGATGGCCAAGCTCAGCCTAGGCATCGTGGCCGGCTGGGTCATCGGCGGCGCGACTTTTGGCATCGGGCTCTATGCCATCGCGAATCTACGCGGCGCACCTTCCGGCCTGTGGGTGACCTTTGGCCTGAAACTGCTCAGCGTCACCGGCTACAAGATCATGATGGTCGTCATGGTGTCCTATTTGATGAAGGACTGCGGCTTGAGCGACTCTGACGCGCAGTTTGGCTACCTGTTGCTTGGACTCATGATGTCCTGCTGCACGCTCCTCGCCGGTTCGATTACTGACGCCATCGGTCTACGTCGCACGCTGGCCATCGGTGTCACGCTGGCCGTGCTCGCACGCGTCATCATGATCTCCGTGTCGAATCCGTGGCTGGCTCTCACCGTCGGACTCATCCCCGTGGCCGTGGGAGAAGCGCTCTGCACGCCGGTGCTGGTCGCCGCGACACGCAAGTTCAGCACCGCGGAGCAGCGAAGCGTGGCCTTCTCCGTCTTCTACGCCCTGTTAAACCTCGGCTTCATGGCCGGCTACTTCATCTTTGACGGCATCAAGCAAGGCGGTGGAGGCGGCTCCATGATTCATTTCCTGGGTGGCGAATACAGCACCCAGAAGGTGCTCTTTGCCGTGAGCGGCGGCATTGAGCTTTTCATGCTGCCGCTGCTCCTGCTGCTCCGTGAGCGCGGTCTCGGCGCCGAGAACACCCCCATGCGGAATCTCACCGTCGGCAGCGCGGTCAAAGAATCAGCGCGGCTGTTCATGATGCTCCTGCGGCACCCGGGCTTTCATCGGCTTCTCGTCTTCCTCGCCGTCATCGGACTGCTCAAGATTGTCTTCAGCATCATGGACGGCGTGCTGCCCACCTTCCTCGAGCGCGAACTCGGCGTGGAAGGCGGCAAACGTGCCGGACGTGCGAATGCGGTGAACAGCGTGCTCATCCTCATCCTCGCACCCATCGCGGGCATTATGACTCGGAAGATCCCCGCGTATCCGATGGTGATCTTTGGCGGCTTTATCACTGCAGCCTCATTCATCTTCCTCGCGTTGCCTCAGTCGGTCTTCCAAGGTCTCGCCGATGGACCGCTCGGCCAGTGGGTGATCCGCGGCTACTTCGACTGGCAGGGCACTGCGCATCCGCTCTTCCTCACTGTGGTGCTCTGGCAGGTCGTCTTCTCGATTGGCGAGGCGTTTTACTCGCCGCGTGTCTATGAATACGCCGTCTCCATCGCACCGAAGGGCCAGGAGGCCAGCTATGCGGCGCTCTCGGCGGTGCCCTTGCTGATGGGCAAGATCACCACAGGCGCAGTTTTCAGCTGGCTGCTCACCCGCTACTGCCCCGCCGAAGGCCAGCGCGACACCGTGACCATGTGGAGCATTGTCGGCGGCCTCGTTTTGATGGCTCCGCTGCTGCTGCTCGTGCTGAAGCCCTTCATTCGGATGCAGGAAGAGGGAAAGTCATAGTCTCGCCTGTCTGCCACGCACCTCGCGAAACTGCCGACTGCGCACGATGTGCTCGACGAGGGTGCCAAAGCGCAGATCACTCTTCATCATCTGCTCGATCAGCGGCTTGTCGGAGAGCTGCACGCTGCGGCCAAGGGCATAGCCGAGGAGTTTACGGCAAAACTGACGCGTGAAGTCATCGCGGCGCTTGGTGAGCAGGTAATCGCGAAGGCTCGCGAGGCCATCCACGGCGGTTCCATCGGGCAAAACGGTCTTCGTGTCGGCTTTGCGAGCACGCCCGATGGCGTCGAAGCCTTCCAAAGCGAAGCCGTAAGGATCGATGCGCTTGTGGCAGCCCATGCAGTTCTCATCGCGGCTGTGGCGCTCGATGAGCTGACGTTCGGTGAGTTTGGCCGGGGCTTCCTCGGGCAAAACGGGCACGCCTTTGGGAGGAATGGGCAGTTTCTCGCCGAGCACAACTTCGGTCAGCCAAGTACCGCGCAGGATGGCGCTGTTGCGTGAGGCTCCAGCTTGTTTGGCAAGTGTGGCAGCGAAACCGAGGATGCCGCCGCGGCCTTGAGTGCGAATTTGATCCACCCGATGCCACTCTGAAGTAGGCAGGAGAATGGGGGCAGGAGAATGGATCGCCGAATTCTTTTGCCCCCATTCTTTTGCCTTTATTCCGTAATGCTTCGCCAGCTCTGCATTTACGAACGTGTGATCCGCATCGAGAAGGCTCAAGATGCTGCGGTTGTTTTGGATGAGGTCGATGAAGAAGCGGGTGACTTCTTCCTGCATGTCATCGCGGAGATCGAGGAAGGTGGGGAAGTGGCGCTCGCTCTTTTCATCAAGGGTGGCGACATCGCGAACGTGGAGGTATTGGCAGCCGAACTCCGTGGCGAGGCGGCGCACTTTGTCGCTCTTCAGCATGCGTGGGACCTGCGTGGAGACT
Source organism: Prosthecobacter sp. (assembly GCA_046316935.1). Classification (GTDB taxonomy): domain Bacteria; phylum Verrucomicrobiota; class Verrucomicrobiia; order Verrucomicrobiales; family Verrucomicrobiaceae; genus Prosthecobacter. The sequence continues at coordinate 1,750 of JBKCXA010000887.1, read as the reverse complement.
TCTTTGGCAGATCGCAGCTCTTCATCGGGAGCAGAAGACCAAAGAAAGTAGCTAAGCCGCGTCGCAAGCTCCTGGGGGCTCACGGGGCCGGTTTTCGCCAGGGCTTTCTCTCCTCGATACAAAAACGCGGGCGAAGTCAGCACGCGAACGAGCATCAGACGCGGATCGAATGCTTTCAGGCCCGTGACCTCTTTTCCCGAGAGCGGCCGACGCCAGGCTTTTTCGGCGAAAGCCAGCACTGCGGCCTTTTGCGGCTCAATGGCGGCTTTTTGCAGCTCTTTGAACTTGGCTGCGGCTTGCAGGATGGGCTCGCGCATCGGCTCGAAGGCGCTGGGCTTCGCATCCTGCGTGGCGAACTGGAAAAGCTGCTCAAAGACATCCACCTGCTTCAGCGGCCATTCGCTGACGAAGCGCAGTTCGTCCCAAGCTTGGTCGAGTTCGCGTGTTTCGGCTTCGGAGAGCATCAAACGGCGCAAAGCTTCGTCCTCGCGATAGAACAGCGTCAGCGTGACCACCTCGTCCACCGGCACGATGCGCGTGTAGCACAGCGCGATGGGGAAAAGGGCACGGAACTCTTCAAATGCTGCCTCAAAGCGTCCGCGGGCCTTGCTGCCGTCATTCACGATGATGGGAGCACTGTGCTGCGTGACGAGGTTGTTGTCACTCCACTGGCCGCTTTTGACGGCGGACTCCGATTTCCCGGCCACGAGGCTTTTGGAGGCTTCGGGCTTCTCCGTGAGCACCTGCATCTGCACGCTGCCACTGGTTTTGGAGGCCAGTTTGCCAGTAACGACGAATTCAGTGCCGTTGGCGAGAGCGGCGGGGATTTTCACTTCGATGATGGATGGTGATTTGGCCGTTAGGTTTGACGGGATTGACGTGGCTGACCCGATTGACAGGAATGGGCGAAGAAGCGGTGAAGTGAGCGGAAAGTCCTTTTCCAAAAACTGCCGCACCCTCACTGCAAGCTCGGGAGAGGGCTTCTTCCGCCATTCGGCGATCACTGTAGGCACATCGGGCGCGGCGTCGAGGCTCGCGGGCTGGCTGAGGAAATGCCAGAGGCCGTTGGGATTACCTGCGAGGATGTTTGGAGACACATCTTTGGCGAGGTCCCAGTTTTTTTGGCCATCGCTGAGCGTCAAATTCACCGCGGTGAGATCGCAGGCGTGATTTCCATCTCGTGGACCGATGACGAGGGCGACGACTTGCCCGGCCTCGACGCGCACGTTTTCAAAAGGACCCATCTTCAAAACCTGCGCGCCCTTCGTTTCGCCCTTCGCCAGCAACTCGCTGCTGTGACCACGGCGCACTTCGAGTTGCCAGGTGACGCCATTGCCGCATTCGGGATGGGCGTCGGCGACATCGCCTTGAATGCGCAGCGTGGCGGCTTTTTCGGCTTTCCAGGCGATGACTGATGCCCGTGTGGGCGAGGGATGAGTGGCGATGCTGTGCGCCTTCATCACGCCAGGCGTGCGCACGGTGGCATCGGATGAGTTGGCGAGCACGCTGAGCGCCTGCTCGCCCTGCCAACCTTTGATGAAGTTGTAATCTGGGGTGCTCTCCAGCTTCTTCGTGAGCAGCGGTTCGAGCTTCGTGGTGCCGTAGCCGAGGTATTCGCGCCACGCGGCCATCCAAGTGGGATCAGCATCGTCCTTGCCAGTGGCAATGGCATTGAGACACTGCTCGGTGTTGGCGATGATCTTCGTGCGTTGAGCTTCGAGATGCTTCACGAGCGTGGGCAGGTTGCTGA
>JBKCXA010000886.1:0-2190 GCA_046316935.1 Prosthecobacter sp. | reverse complement strand
CTCATGGGCGATGCCGCGCCCATCGCTGCGGGGCAGGATTCGGCGGAGGCGTTCGCGAACTGGCTCACCTCGCCGAAGAATCCGCGCTTCACGCGGGTCATCGTGAACCGCCTGTGGCGTCAGATGCTCGGCCTGCCGATCACGGAGCGCTTCGACAACCTGCGCGACGACACGAAGGCCATGATCCCCGAACTGGAGGAGCATCTCGTGCAGCTCATGATCACGCTGCGCTACGACATGAAAGCCTTTCTCGGCACCATTGCCCGCACGCGGGTGTATCAGGCGCAGGCAAGCCTGGAGGCGCATACCGTTGGCTCTGCGTATCATTTCCCCGGCCCGCTGCTGCGCCGCATGAGCGCCGAGCAGGCATGGGATTCGCTCCTCGCGCTGATCTCGCATGAACCGGATGCGCGTGACGAGCAGCGCGAGTTCACCGATGCGCGTCGCGTCGGCATCTCGCAGATGGTTTGTGATGCCTATCTGGCCTTCGACGGCAAAAAGCTCCTCGACATCGCCTACGAGGCGCTCGGCCCCGACATGGAAATGCAAGCCAAAGAAGCCGCCGTCATGGAGGAGATGACGCAGGCGAATCGCGTCAAAGACGACGCCAAAGTGCTCACGCTGCGTCGTGCGCAGGGCGACATCCGTCGCGAGCGTGCGACGAAGATGGTCGAGAAGTTCATCAAGCCCGTCCTGCACGGCCTCGCCTCGCAAAAAGGCGTCCAGGTCTTTGAAGACCGCTTCTACAAAATGAATCCGAATCCCGGCGTGCTCGTCAGCGAGACTTGGCGGAAGATGTGGCTGCCTGGCTACGGCCCCCAACCGCGCACCGAGGCCGATCTGGAAGCCGACGAGGCCAAAGAGGCCGCTCAACTCGCCGAACTCGCGAAACGTCTGCAAATCCCCGCCGAGCGTCAAAACGACTTCATCACGCATACGAAGAAGATCCTCGCCGAGTGGCATCGCGCCTCCGAACTCGACTCTCCCGCGCCTCGCGGCCATCCCTTGCGCACGCTGGGCCAAAGCGACCGCGACTTCGTCGAAAACGCCAACCTCCAAGCCTCCATCCCGCAGGCCCTCATGCTCATGAACAACGAGGTCATGACCGAAAAGGCCCTTCTCTCGCCTTGGTCGCCGCTGATTCTCAGCGTGAAAAAAGCCGCTACAGCCGACCAACAGCTCGAAGCGGCCTACCTGGCCCTTCTGAGCCGAAAACCATCGCCAGAGGAAAAAGCCCTCTGGACTGCCCGCAAGCTCACACGGGCGGAGGACATGGTGCACGCGCTGCTGAACACGAAAGCGTTTTTATTCATCGAGTGAGGACAGGATGAGTGCTTCCCAGCGTTTTTTTGAGCAGCCATGACTCCCACCACTCGCCGCCGGTTTCTTCGTGATGTTGCGTTTGCCAGCGCCGCTTCGGCCTTGCCGGGTCTGTCAGCGGCAGAGCGTGCCGACGCGGTTTCGTTCTTTGTGGTCGGGGACACGCATTACTGCGCTCAGAATGAGAATATCAAAGTCATAGATGAAGTCTCCACGAGCTACAACGCGGCGCTGGTGCGGCAGCTCAATGAACTGCCTGGGACGGCTTTCCCGACGGAGATCGGTGGTGGCGTGGTGCCGGTGCCGGGCGGTGTCATCCATGCGGGCGACATCGTGGACAATGGCGACAAAGGGCCGGGCAAATATGCGATGGCGGAGACGGAGTTCGCGGCTTTCACGGCGGACTGGGGGCTGAATGGCGCCGATGGGAAGCTACGCTGGCCGGTGCGCGAGGTGCATGGCAATCACGACAGCCCGCGTGGTGATGGACCGGTGATAACGGGCATCGAGGAGCGCAATCTGCGGCGTGCGGGCATCGTGAACCGCTCGGAGAACGGCCTGCACTACTCGTGGGACTGGGGCGGCGTGCATTTCGTGGCGCTCGGCATCGTCGTGGGCGATGCGCCGGAGGTCACACGCACGCGACGCTATGCGCCGCTGGGCCGTCTGCCGTTTCTGAAGCAGGATTTGGAGACGCAGGTCGGCAAAAGCGGTCGCCCGGTCGTGCTGGTGCATCATGTGGATGTGCATCGCTACTCGGAGACGGTGGCTGATGACAAAGTGAAGAGCCACGAGTGGGACTATGGCGATGCGCAGGCCTTTCACGCCGCGCTGAAGCCGTATCGCATCGCCGCGACGATGTGCGGGCAC
>JBKCXA010000885.1:0-4947 GCA_046316935.1 Prosthecobacter sp. | reverse complement strand
AGCCTTGCCAAGCTCTCCAAGAACCCCCAAAGCGAACCCCATCACGGTGTCCCCCATCGTGAGGCATCGAGCCGCTTCCTGAAATCCTCCTCGGTGTCCTACTTCAATGAGGCATCAAGCCCATCTCCTCACCGCCGATGAAAACGTGGCGCACCTCGAGTTTCCGACTCAAAAGCACCACATCCGCATTTTTGCCTGCTTCGAGGCTTCCCGTGTGCTTCGCGATGCTCGTGAGTTCCGCGGGCGTGAGGCTGGCCATGCGAATGACCTCCGGCAGGCTCGCGGAGGTATCCCTTTTCATCTGCCGCACCATGTGATCCATGCCCACGATGCTGCTGGCGAGGCTCCCGCGGCCCGGCGACCAGCCGACACGGCCATCGCTCTCGAACCACGAGCCGTCCGCTGCCGCGCCAAAGCGATAATTCCCAGGCGGAAGGTCCAGCGCCCGATTTGCATCCGTCACGAGGCACAGTTTGCGCGGCCCTTTGAGCCGAAACGCGAACTCCAACAGCTCCGGCGCGAGATGGCAGCCATCGGCGATCACCTCCGTGCTCATCTCCGCCGTGCCAAGCACGAACTCCAGCATGCTACCGCGCATTGGCACGCCGAGCCGTGAGCGCACCGAGGCCACATTGCTCATCGCGCACCAAAAGTGATCCACATGTCGCATCCCGGCCTTGAACGCCGCCGCCATCTCCGGCCAGCTCGCGTTCGAATGCCCGCACGTGATCAGGCAGCGCCGCTTCTTCGCCTCGCGATAAAACTCGACCGCGCCCGGCAGCTCCGCCGCGCAGGTGGCGATGCGCACGAGGCCTGTTTCAAAGTAAGCGCGATACTCCGCTGCCGTCGGTGATCGCCGACCCGCCGCAGAATGGCAGCCCACCTTGTCCTCCGCGAAAAACGGCCCGTAAAGATGCACGCCGGCAATGCGGGCACCGGTTTGGACGCTTCGCTCAGCTTGCACCGCCTTCACTGCATCCAGCATCGCATGGATTTGCTCAGGCGAGCCCGTGGTGGTCGTCGGAAAAATCGTCGTCGTCCCATGCCGCGCATGCGCCCGGCACGCGATGCGCACCGCGTCCGCCGTCCCATCCATGAAATCCGCGCCGTCACCGCCATGCACATGAATGTCGATGAACCCCGGCGAAAGATAGCCGCCACGCCCATCCACGACCTGCGTCTCCGCCGACACCTTCGGCTTCCGCTTGGAGATGGAGACGATCTTTCCGTTTTCACAAAGCACCCACGCATCCTCGATGAGGCGATCTGGAAGAATGGCGGTGACGTTGGAGAAAAGGAGGCGCTGCATGCTGCTTGAACGTGCCGCGATAGCCTGTTTTGCTCTCTTGCACTCAAACGTATCACTCATAAAATCGCCCCATGCCCGCCATTGCCACTCCCACCGCTGCCGCCATTCTTGAGCGTGTTGTCCAACCCATCGGCAGACGCATGACTCCAGCGCTGGCCCGCGAGCTGATGCAATTGCAGTTTTCGCCCGCGGACATGCGGCGTGTTGGAAGGCTCCTTCAAGCCAGCAAGGAAGGTGAGCTGAGTGTGGATGAGGAGGCGGAACTCGAAAGCTACCGCACCGCAGGCCGCTTGGTCGATTTGCTCCGCATTCAGGCCCGTCGGTCGATGAAAACCACTTCACGCAGCCGGAAGTAGATTCAAATGTCCCGCGTTTCCGCCAAACTCGCCAGGGCTGTGGCCCTCCGCGCTGGCCTATGCTGCGAATACTGTCAGCTTCCGGATGGCGAATGCGTTTTTGGCTTCCAACCCGATCACATCATCGCGGTCAAGCATGGCGGGCCTACCCTCAGCGAAAACCTCGCGTGGACCTGCTTTTACTGCAACAGCTACAAAGGCGCCTGTGTGGCTGGTTACGACCTGGATACTGGGAGACTCACGCGTCTCTACAATCCACGACGCGATGTCTGGGCACAGCATTTTCGCTGGAAAGGCGGCCGCATCCTCGGCAGGACAGCCATCGGCCGGACAACCGCCGCAGTGCTCAACCTGAACCATCCTGACTCGGTGAGCATTCGCGAGCATCTTATCGCCGAAGGCGTGATGCGTGCAGGATGATTTCTTCCCTTGGCATCCACCGCATCCCGGCGCAGGGAAAAGCCATGTCACATCCCTTTCACAACCTCGGCGTGCCGCATGCGATGATTCGCGGCCTTGAAGAGCTCGGCATCGTCACGCCCACGCCGGTGCAGGAGCAGGTGATCCCGTTTTTGATCCAGAATAGCGCCGATCTCATCGCGCAGGCGCAGACGGGCACAGGCAAGACCGCCGCCTTCGGCCTGCCGCTGCTCATGAAGATCGATCCGGCGAATCGCGACATCCAAGGGCTCGTGCTCGCGCCGACTCGCGAGCTCGCGAAGCAGATCGGCAAGCAGCTCTTCCGCTACACCAAATACTGCGACCAAAAAATCTTCATCGAAGTGGCCTGTGGTGGCGACAAGATCGACATGCAGATCGAGCGCCTGCGTCGCCCCACGCACATCCTCGTGGCCACACCGGGGCGATTGACCGAGCTGCTCGACAAAGACGCCCTCACGCTCGAATTCGTGCGCTACGCCGTGCTCGATGAGGCGGACGAGATGCTCAGCATGGGCTTCAAGAAGCACATCGTCGAGATTTTGAAGATCGCCGCCATGCGCCGCGCTACCTGGCTCTTTTCTGCCACCTTCCCCGATGCCGTGGGCGAGCTCATCAAAGGCTGCATGTCCGCCAGCGCGCACCGCATCCAGATCGACACAGAGCAGGTCGTGAACCGCGACATCGACCACCGCTACCATGTCTGCCATCGCGGCGAAAAGAGCGCCTTCATCATCAACTACCTCAAACGCCAGCGCGAGGAGCGCGGCCTCATCTTCTGCCGCACCAAATGGGGTGCCATCCACCTCGGCGAAGAACTCCGCGCGGCCGGCCTCGCCGTCGAGGTCCTCCAGGGCGATCTCGCCCAGCGGGATCGCGACAAAGTCATGCGTGCCTTCAAAAAAGAGCGCTCGCAGTTCCTCGTCGCCACCGATGTGGCCGCGCGAGGCATCGACGTCGCCGGATTGAGCTTCGTCCTGCATCATCAGCTCCCTGACCAGCTCGAATACTACACCCACCGCAGCGGCCGCACCGCGCGCTCCGGGAACAAAGGCACGTCCCTCGTCCTCATCGAGCCGCAGGAAAAGCCCCAGCTCAATGCCATCGCCCAAAAACTCCGCGTCGAGTTCAAAGAGTGGCGTCGGTGAGTGAAGCTACTTCTTCGGCGCGGTGGCCTTGTACTTTTCCATCAGCTCCTGAAACTTCTTGTTCAGCGCCTGATACTCAGGGCTCTTGCGATCGTGCTTGGCTCGCTCGGCGCCGATGGCACGAATCTCTGCTCCCATGGCGCGGCGTTCTTCGGCAGCTTTGACAGCCGTGGCATCCACCTTGATCTCCACATCGTCCCAATCGTCCGTGCGGAAGACGGAAGCAGGAAGGCCGTCACTGTTCACGAGGTTCGCACCTTCGGGATTCGCGGCCCAGGCATAGCGAACGGCCACGGGTGTCTTCACCTCAGCACTGCTCACGAGCACGCTGTCCGTGCCATCCACCTTCGCATCGGCCCACTTCCACACTGTATCGGCTCCAGCGATCTCAAAACGCTTCAGCGGGCCGCCATCGCGGGATTTCAGGCCTGTGCCGCTTTGATCAAAGGTCACGCGGATCGCGCCGTCCTTCACCTCGCTCGATTTGAAGAGCGGTCCGCTGTAAATGAGCTGCTTGCCGTAGTCTTTGGCCAACGCCCAGCGTGCGAGACGTTCGCCGGGGTCTTTTTTGTTCTTCGGATGGATGTCATTCGCCTCGCCGACATCGTTGATGATCGCCATGCCGGTCTTCGGCGTCGTCCCGAGCACGAGGCGCATGCGATCCTGCGTGAGTGCCCACGAATCCGGCGTGCCCGGAGCGGTCGAGGGTGCGTGGTAGCTGGCGAGCTGCACATAGTAAAAGCTGAACTCATCTGCCCAACGCTTGCGCCAGTCATTGATCATCAGCGGCAGCGTCTGGTCATACGGCACCGCGCCGGGCCGTGCATTGCCCTCGCCCTGATACCAAATCGCCCCGCGCATCGTGTAACCGGTGAACGGATGAATCATCGCCGCGTAAAGCACGCCCGGACGGCCCTCGGTGAGCAGCGGACGCTTCGGCGCATCGGGCTTCTTCGGCAGGCGCTTGCGATCCACGTCCGCCTTGCCCTTCGCTGCAGCCATCGTTGCCTTCCACTGCTCCAATTTGGTCGCGTAAGCTGCATCCGCCTTCGCTTGCTCGTAGCTCGCCTCATCCTTCAGCATTGCATCGACGAGCGCCTTCGTGCCCGGCAGCGTGTTTAGCGCTTCGCGACTCGTAAAAGTCTCCACCGGCTTGCCACCCCAGGCGGATTTGATCACGCCCACCGGCACGCCGAGCTCCAGATGCAGCTTCCGCGCGAAGAAAAACGCCACCGCCGAATAATCCGGCACCGTATCCGGCGTCGCCGCCTTCCACGAGCCGTCGATATCCTCCTGGTTCTCCTCGGCGGTCACCAGCGGCGCATTGAACATGCGCAGCGCCGGGTGATTCGACTCCGCGATGAGCCCCGCATACTCTGGCGAGCGGTTCATCGTGTAAAACATGTTCGACTGCCCGGAAGCGAACCACACCTCGCCCACCAGCACGTCCTGGATCTCGACCTTGTCCGCTCCGGCTGAAATGGTGAGCACCGCACCCTTCGCATCCGCCGCGCCCGTTTCGATTTGAGCCTTCCACTTTCCATCTGCCGCCGCCTTGGCCGTCGCCGACTTCCCTTTGAAGGAAACCGTCACCTCCGCGCCCGCGTCCGCCTTGCCCCAGATCGCCGCGGCACGCTCGCGCTGCAAAACCATGTGATCCGAGAAGAAATGCGGCACGTTCAGCTTCGCGAGAAGT
>JBKCXA010000884.1:0-2691 GCA_046316935.1 Prosthecobacter sp. | reverse complement strand
GTCGAATACAAGATGCCCGGCGTCGTGCAGATCGCCGTGAAGCCCGAAATCGGCCTCACCTTCGCCGCCGGTTTGCGCAGCATCCTGCGTGGTGACCCGAACGTCGTCATGATCGGGGAAATGCGCGACCTCGAGACCACCGAGATCGCCGTGCGTGCTGCGTTGACCGGCCACCTCGTCTTGAGCACGCTGCACACGAATGACGCCATCGGCGGCATCTCGCGTCTCATTGATATGGGTGTCGAGCCCTTCCTCGTCAGCAGCGCCGTGCGGGCCTTCTTTGCGCAGCGCCTCGTGAGAAAGCTCTGCCCGCATTGCAAAGCACCCGCCGAGGTCGAGGAGAGCTACCTGCGGTCCATCGGCTTCCCCGTGCAGGCACGCGGAAAAATCATGCGCGGCACCGGTTGCGAAGCCTGCCGTGGCAGCGGCTTCCAGGGCCGTCTCTCGATCTACGAAGTCGTCCTCGTCACGCATGCCCTGCAGCATCTCATCAACTCCCGAGCCCATCCCGCCGAGTTCATGAAACAAGCCATCAAAGACGGCTACATCCCCATGCGCGGCTACGGCTTCCAAAAAGTCCTCTCCGGTGAAACCACCATCGAAGAGGTCCTCTCCGTCACCGCTGCCGCCGAACGCCCTTCAACGCCATCTCCCATCCAAGTGCCCGCTCCCACCCGCCTCGCCGCCTAACCCAATTTTCAGTTTTCAATTTTCAGTTCTCAATTTGCAATGCCCGCCTTCACCTACAGCGCCCAAGGTCCCTCCGGTCTCATCACCGGCGAGATTGCTGCGGCTGATCGTGCCGAGGCGTTCAGCATTCTCGGACGCAAAAAAATCCAGCCCATCAAGCTCGAAGCCGCTTCCGAGACTCAAACCACCTCGAAAGCCAAAACCAAAGCTTCCGCCGAGCCTCTTCAAAGCGGACCCATCAAGCTCAAGCTCGCCCAGGTCGTTCTCTTCATTGAAGAACTCGCCGATCTCGTCAGCGCCGGCATCCAGCTCGAGCCCGCGCTCGCCACGATGGAGCGTCGCCGTGAGCTCTCCGGCATCAAAACACTCGCCACCGTGCTGCGTGGCAAGGTGCGTGATGGCATGTCCTTCTCGAAAGCCGTCGCGAGCACCAGCCCCAGCTTTGGCAATCTCTTCTGCGCCCTCGTTTCCGCCGGTGAAGCCAGCGGCTCGATGAGCACCATCTTGAAGCGCCAGGCCGCCTACATGCGCTCGCTCGCCGCGCTGCGCTCCAAAGTGCTCGCGGCCATGCTGTATCCCGCGTTCCTCGTCGTCGCCGCCGTCGGCGTGTCGCTGATGTTTGTGCTCTACCTCATCCCGAAGCTCAACGAGATGCTCGACAGCACCGGCGGCAAGCTGCCCTTCCTCGCGCAGGTCATGCTGAAGGCCAGCGAGGTCTTCAAATCGACATGGTGGATGTTCCTCATCGCGGGCATCGCGGGTTTCATCCTCTTCCGCGCCTGGCTGGCCCGTCCTGAGTCCGCCATCCCGTGGGCACGCTTCAAACTGCGCCTGCCGCTCTTTGGCGCCATCTTCAAGGCCCGCTTCTACGTCCAGTTCCTCGAAACGATGGCCAATCTCCTCGGTAACGGCCTCACCATCGTTCAGTCGATGCAGCTCACCCATCAGGCCATCGAGAATCCGCATCTCCAGCGCGAGTTCGAGGCCGTTCAGCGCCACGTCGGCGAAGGCGTGAGCCTTTCTCGTGCCCTCGACCGCAGCGGCCAGTTCCCGCCGCTGCTGCTCGACATGGTCAACGTCGGCGAACAGACCGGCGACATGCCCGCCGCCCTCTCCCGCGCCGCCGAACGCTTCGACCGCGAGCTCAGCAAGAAGATCGACACCCTCGCCGCCTGCATCCAGCCCCTCATCGTCTTCATCATGGCCGGCATGGTCGGCTTCATGGCCTACATCATGATGAGCACCATCTTCGAAACCATCAGCTCCATCAAATAGCACGGCTCCGCCAATCCTCCTCCTTCCCCGAACAAACCTCCGAACCCAACAGCCACCATGAACCTAAATCATAAATCAAAAATCATAAGTCATAAGTCCCCCGCGGGCTTCACCCTCGTCGAGATGCTCCTCGTCCTCGGCATCATCGGCCTGCTCGTCGGCGTCGGCGTCGTCAGCTTTGGCGGCGTCCTCGAAGGCGGCAAAAACAAGACCGCGCTCGGCCACATCAACCAGATTCAGTCCGCTGTCCGCGCTTATGAAGTCGATTCGATGAAGCTGCCCACCACCTCGCAGGGCATCGGCATCCTCGTCGAGAAAGGCAAGCTCAAGAAGCTCCCCGTCGATCCCTGGGGCAATGCCTACCATTACCGCAAGCCCGGCACCAAGGACAAAGGCGGCTTCGACATCTACTCCGCCGGTCCCGACGGCATTCCTGATAACGCGGATGACGTGGGAAGCTGGCAGCTCTGAAAATGACGAATGAGGAATTCAGAATGACGAATGAACTTCCAATGCCCGAAGGCCGAATGGCGAGCATCAACGCTCGTCATTCGCCATTCGTCAGTCGTCATTCGTCCTTCGTCATTCCAGCGCAGCGGCTTCACTCTCCTCGAGATCCTCGTCGTCCTCGGCCTCCTCATGATGCTCTTCGGCGTCTCGATCATCAGCATCAGCGGCATCAAAGAGGAAGATCGCCTCCGCCGCGCCGTGGCGATGATCGAAACC
>JBKCXA010000883.1:0-7836 GCA_046316935.1 Prosthecobacter sp. | reverse complement strand
CCGCAGCGTGCGGCAGTTCGGCTACTACGGCGGCATGCGCCTTCTAAAGGCCTGCGTGAAGCGCTTCTTCGAATACTGCTCCAAACACGGCATCGACCTCCACGGCCGGAATTTCACCCTGCGCTACTCCAGCAATGTGCCGCCACAGGTCGGCATGGCCGGCAGCAGCGCCATCATCACCGCCTGCTGGCGGGCCTTGATGGAGTTTTACCAGGTCGAGATCCCCAAGCATCTTGTGCCCAGCCTCGTGCTCAGCGTGGAAAATGACGAACTCGGCATTCCCGCCGGCCTGCAGGACCGCGTGATCCAGACTTATGAGGGCGTCGTGTTCATGGACTTCAACCGCGCCAGCGTGGAAAAGCTCGGGCACGGCATTTACGAGGAGATCGATCCTTCCCTTCTCCCTCCAGTTTACGTCGCCTACACCACGCAGCTCAGCGAGGGCACGGAAGTCTTCCACAATGACATCCGCGGCCGCTGGAACCGCGGCGAGCGCGAAGTGGTCAGCGCCATGTATCACTGGGCTGGCCTCGCTCACCGGGTGAAGGACATGATCCTCGAAGGCCGTGGCCGCGAGATCGGCCCGCTGCTCAATGAGAACTTCGACCTGCGCCGCCGCCTTTACAAAATCAGCCAGGGAAACATCGACATGGTCGAGGCCGCCCGTGAAGTAGGTGCCAGCGCCAAATTCACCGGCTCCGGCGGTGCCATCGTCGGCACCTACGAGGACGACGCCATGTTTGAAAAGCTCCGCGCCGTGCTCGAACCGATGAAAGTGGCCGTCATCAAGCCGCAGATCCTGCCCGAGGGTTGATCCCGTTCCCTTAAATGCCATGTCAGGAGGACACACAACGACATCACCGGACGGGGCATGGACGGTGAGCGTTAAGGATGGAGCCACCTCGTCAGGTGAGAATGGACTCACCATCTTGTTATACAGGGGGAGTCACCCGGTATCGCCTGCAGATAAGGCCCCTGCACTAATCTTTGAGTCGCCGCTCCCGACGTTTGATGCCCGTTCATCGGGAACAACCGCAGAATGGACGAAAGATGGAAGCGAGTGCCGGATGAAATTGGCAACAGATCAAGGGGATGCCACCCTCGTGGTTTTTCCAAACCAGAACCGCGTTGTTTTTAGCGCTTATGATCCCCTCCAAGCCTCAAACTCAAGTGGTTACTTGCCTGGGGTTTTACTCCTCATGACAATGGTCGCATGCATCTGTGTTTATCGAATCAAACGAGCCGGATCCATGAAGGCTTGATGAGGCTTGCCCCACTCCCACAGAATAGACCTGTTCCCAAAATGAATGTCTGATTCGAAGGAGGCTGAAAGCCTCCAGGAATCCAGCCCAGGGTTGGAGTGGCGAATCCACGCAAACCCTGGGTTTGTCACGAACAAACCGGGCGCTCTGAAAGAGCGCAGGAGACGCTGCGAACGTTCTCCCGCACTCTTTCAGAGTGCTGAGGTCCTTCCCAACACGAACCCAGGCTCTACGAGCCTGGGCTGCACTCCCAAGGGCCTTTCAGGCCCGTAGGGTAAATGACAAATATTCTGAGAACCGGTCTAAGTTGTCGCTTCTGAGGTTGTGCCCTCACCAGCAGGTCCCGCAGTCGCGGCAACCGCTCACCTCGCGGAGATAGAGATAGCCCTCGGCCTGCTCGCCGCCTTCGAGTTCCACGGGCACGCGTTCATATTCGCCACCGGCCACGTCTTCGAGGACATCCAGGCGTGCCAGCCCCGCAGGGTCCACGTCCCACAACTCGCCTTCAATGCTCACGCCCTGTGGATGGCGCACCAGACCCGGATAGCCGCCCAGATCGAACATCCGATAAACCGGCCGCGTCCTCGCCGGCCCCACAAATCGCTGCGCCTCGATCCAGTGATGATTCTCCCCGCCACGTTTCAGCGTGCCATACACAAACACCCGCGTCATCCCAGCTCGTCCTCCCGTTCTTGAAGCCACGAGGCCAGTTCATAGCGTTTGGTTTTCAGTTCATCGGCACGGGCTCGCATCGTCGCAGGCATGTCCGGCACGAGGAGCACGTTCGAGGCCAGTTGAGAGGCCCAGCGAGGCCAGAAATCATCCGCCAAGGTCACATTCTGCACGCTGCCCTGATGCAGCAGTCCCAGTTTCCCGCGACGCTGCCCTGCCCCGGCGATCTTCACCTTGCCACGCACCACGTCGTGCAAAGCGGGAGCCACAAAGCAGAACGGGTTCTCGATCAAATCCTCCGGTCCCGCCAGTCGGCAGCCGCTGAAGCCCGCGCTCACCAGTGCCTGCGCCAGCGAGTCATGGATGATCTGGTAGCTATCCAGCGGACGCGTCTCCGCCCACGGATGCCCGCCCGGCACGATGACCGAGTAGGTGAAGTCATTCTCATGCAGCACCACGCCGCCGCCCGTCCAGCGCCGCACCACCGGCCAGCCCGGCAGCGCCTCGGCCAGCTTGGGCAGGCTCTGCGCATAGCCGATCGTCACCGTGGGCCGGTCCCAGCGATACACGCGCAGCACCGCGTCAGCACTCTGCTCCAGCCACGCCTGATCTGCGGCCATGTTCCAGGCCCCATCGTGCGGCAGCGGGTCAAAATGAAGGATGAGACGGTCAAACATGGAAGGAAGGCTTTTCTGCCATCAACCACACCAAAAGGCGAGCCCGCTTTACCATCGAAATCACCGCATTGAATCCAGCAGGGCTTTCGCACAAGCCGCGGCAAACTCCGGCGCATTGATCTCGCAGTCCATCTCGATGAGCGGAACACCTGGCTTCAGGTGCTTTTGGATGCCTTCAAACAGCGAGGCATCCGCCTCCGGGCTATGGAAAGGCTTTCCGGCGGCGCTGATGATGCTGATGGCCTTCTTCGGCAGCAGCACCGTCACCGGACCGCGGCAGGCGTTGGCCTTCTCGGCGAGGATGCGGCCCAGTTCAGCACATTCGGCCGCATTTGTCCGCATGAGAGTGACCTGTGGGTTGTGGATGTAAAACGTGCGCCCTTCAAACTTTGCCGGCACGGTGGCCCGCTCGCCAAAGTTCACCATGTCGAGGCAGCCCGGTGTGATGATGGATGGGATGCCCGCCTTCGCCGCGGCATCGAGCCGCGTCGGTCCTGCGCCAAGAATGCCGCCGACGAGCTCATCCGCCCACTCGGTGGTCGTGATGTCCAAAACACCCGCAAACATGCCGCTCTCGATGAGCGACTCCATGATGCGGCCACCGGTCCCGGTGGCGTGAAACACCAGCACCTCATAGCCCGCGTCCTCGAGGATCTTTTTCGCCATGTTCACGCACTCGGTGGTGTTGCCAAACATCGACGCGGCGATCAGCGGCTTGTCCTCACCGGCCGGCACATTCGTCTCCACCATGCCGCAGATGGCCCCGGCGGCACGGGCCAGCAGCACGCGGGAGATGCGGTTGATGCCGCTGACATCCACGATGCTCGGAAACATCACAATGTCCTTCGTGCCCACATACGGAGCCACATTGCCCGCGGCCAGCGTGGAGACCATCACCTTGGGAAAACCGACCGGCAATGCCCGCATGGCCGCCGTGCCGATGGCGGTGCCGCCACCGCCGCCGAGGGAAATCACACCTTGCACCCGACCTTCACTCACCAGCTTGGAAAGATACACCGCCGCCGCGCCCGCCATCGCCGTGACAGCTTCGCCACGATCTTGGCGGGCCATGATGCCCGCGAGGTCCACGCCATTGGCCGCGGCCACTTCCTCGCGGGTCACATCCGGTCTCACCTGCGGAGCCTCGCCGCTGCCGGTGTCGATGAGAAGCGTCTGATGGCCGCGAGCGCGGATGATCTCCGCCACGTAGGCGTGTTCGTGACCTTTGGTGTCGAGCGTGCCGAGGACTGCGATGGTGGACATAGGTTCTGAATTGGAAAGGATGGGGCGAAGAATGGCAACCTCTGAGATGAGGCCGCCGCCCACTTTGCCCTATCCGATCTCCTCCACTCGAAATGCCATTGCCATTTCAGACACCTTCATCGTATAAAGCCGCCCCTCACGATGAATTTCCGAGTCCTCCTCCTGTTTTTGCTGCCTGCCACCGCGCTGACCGCCCAGCAGACGGAGCGTCCTTGGAAGGACACGCAGGGCCGCGTGATCCAGGCCGCTTACGTTTCGAGCACCGCGGACAGCGTCACCATCCGCACGTCCGATGGGAAACAGCACACCCTGCCACTCTCCCGCTTCAGCGCCGACGACCAGGCTTTCGTGAAAACCCAGGCCGCCACGCCAGAGGTCAAACCCGCCCAGGCGGCTCCTGACCCGGACCGTGTGCCTGTCGAAAAACGCGCCTGGCCGCCCCAGGTCGAGGTTCCCGCCCGCTCGGTCGAAATCACGCCGGTGGTCGAGAACGCCCCCGCGAGGGAGTTTGTCTATCGCTCCGAGGGTTTCGAGTTCACCTCACAGGCCAAACTGGCTGGCAGCGTGATGAAGGAGGTCGCCCGCACCTTTGAAGCCACCAAATCCCTCGTCGCTTCCCTGCCCTGGGGCGTCGTCTGCCGTCCGCCGCCCGGCTTCGAACGCTACAAGGCCGCGCTGTATGAGACGCGGCAGGATTACACCGCCGCTGGCGGCCCGGAGAACTCCGGCGGCGTGTACATGGGCGGCCCGAAGATCTTCATGATTCCCTTCCCCAGCCTCGGCCTGGAGATGCGCGGCAAAACCTACTTCAAGGACGAGAACTACCGCAGCGACACTCTCGTCCACGAGATCACCCATCAGGTCATGGACGACTACCTCACCTTCCTGCCCAAGTGGGTCATCGAAGGCACCGCCGAATACACCGAGAACCTCCCCTACAAGAGCGGCACCTTCCGCGTGGACGCGCACAAGACCGGCATGAAGGACGCCATCGAGGAGGCAGGCCGCCGTGGCTACTTCCCGCAAATCCCCAGCCTCAAGGAGCACATGACCATGAACCGTGCCGCTTGGGACGCCATCGCCGACAACTCCAACAAGGGCATGGGCGAGCTCTACTTCCGCTCCTACCTGCTCGTTTACTTCTTCAACCACCTCGACACGGATAAAAAAGGCACCCGCTTCATCAAATTCATGGACGCCGTGTATGGCGAGGTACAGGCCCTGCGCACCTTCTTTGCCGATCCACGCGTCAAACGCTACCCCGACGGCCGCTTCAGCTACCCCAGCGACTTCCCGCCGCCCGACATCAAGCCCGAAACCGCCCCCTTCAAGCACCTCGAAATCTTCATGGAAGGCCGCAGCTACGCCCAGCTCGCCGAGCAGATGAAGGCCGCCTACAAAGACGTCGGCGTGAAGCTCAGCGTGGGGGAATGACCCACGCCCATGGTTCGTGCCGCATTGGAGAATGCGGCCAGGCTGAGGGCCTTCTGAACAAAACGACACGTGTTTCGTCCATGCCTCATGCACGATGAGACGGCCTCAGAAGCCGCCAAAATCCAGCTTGAAGTTGTTAGAAAGTTAAGAAACACTAAATAATTATGAACTCGAAGCCTTCTCCCGGCCGCGCCACTCGCGCTCTGGGCCTCGTTCTCGTCTTGAGCAGCACGGCCTCCGCCCAGCAGCAAGGGTATTACCAGCAGCCCCCGCGCTACACCCAGCCGCCGCCGAACTACTACAACTACCAGCAGCCTCCCGCCCAGCGTGAGAGTCCGCTCGATGTGATCCCGAAGATCGGGCAGAAGGTGGGCCAGTGGGTGCGCCGCACCTTCTACGGAGAGCAGCAGCCCTATGGCGGCTATTCGCAACCTGCGCCGAACTACGGCTCCAACTACGGCCAGGCCCAGCCGCGCCAGTATTCCGCCCCGCCGCCGAATGGTGGCTACTACCAGCAGGCCCCGTCCTACCCGCAGCAGCCGCGTTACCAGACACCGCCGCCGGCCTCCCAGCCGCAGGCTCCGCGTTACAGTTATCCGCCCCAGCAGCCGCCGATGACGAAGACCTCACCACCGCCTTCGACCTCCAAAAGCTCCTCGAAGGGCAAATACACGCCGCCGAAGATCCAGGAGTCCAAGCCCAAATCCACCGCCTCGGCTCCGAAGAGCACGCCGAAGCCTAAAACCGAGCCTCCAGCGCCTCCCAAGCCGAAAGAGCCTGAAGTCGTGACTACACGCCGTTCAGAGACCTCGAAGCCAAAAGAAGAGCCCCCGGCCAATTTCCCCTCGTCGAGCAATTCCGGCTCGTTCTTGAAGGGCAAGAAGACTGGCAAGCCCGGCCGCGTCATCAGCCCCTACCCGCCCTACAAGGAGCTGGACATCACCGGCCTCGACAGTGGCTCGCTCGCCCTCGACCCGACCACGCAGAAGGTCTTCGAAGTGCCGTGAGGCCTTCCTCGATCCTTGTTTTGGCTCCCACAGCGCCCCGGATGTTCTCCGTGGCGCTTTTTTTGGCATGCCATGCTCCGTTTTTTTTCTGAATCGGGAAAAAATCTGGCTTCTGGCCTGTGCTTTGCTTGAGGAGGAAGTGCGGCTGGTGTTTGGGTGCTGGCCGCCCCACCAACCATGGCCAGTCAAGGATTCCAGCAGATACAGACACAGAAGCTCGCCATCGGGCCGCAGATGCAGCAGAGCCTGCAGATCTTGCAGGCACCCACGCTCGAACTGCGCCAGATCATCCAGCAAGAGATCGAGGTGAATCCCGTGCTCGAACTGGAAGCCCCCGAGACCTCCCTCGAGGATGCCATTCCTGACGATCCCGATGATCGCGGCGGTGGTGAGGACGATATTTCCCAGCTCACGCAGATGGATGAGGAGTGGCGTGAATACTGGCAGCAGAGCCGCCAGCAGACCGCCGCCCGCCGCAGCGATGATCAGGAGCGCTGGCAGTTCATGATGGACTCCATCGTGGCTCCCACCACGCTTCAGGAGCACCTCGTGTCCCAGCTTCACACCGCTGATGTGAAAAGCGAGCGCATCGCCGGCCATGTCGAGTATCTCATCGGCAATCTCGACGACCGAGGCTTCCTGAACGCACGCATCGACGACATCAGCCTCCAGCAGGCCATCCCCATCGACGAGCTGCGCGAGGCCAAGCGCCTCCTGCAAAGCTTTGACCCCGTCGGTGTCGGCTCCGAGGACCTGCGGGAGTGCCTCATGGTGCAGCTCGACCGCCTCGGCAAACGAGGCACGCTGCCCTGGCGTGTGCTCGACCAGCATCTCGACGACCTCGCGAACAAACGCTACCCCATCATCGCCCGGAAGCTCGGCGTGCCCGTGGAGCAGATTTCCCGCGCCGCCGACCTCATCGGCACCCTCGATCCGCGGCCCGCGCAGCGCTTCGCCGTCTCTGATAACAACTACGTCAGCCCCGATGTCATCGTCGAGCGACAGGCCGGCGAGTGGGTGGCCGTCATGACGAACGATGACCTGCCCCGTCTGCGCATCAGCAACACCTACAAAGACCTCCTCAGCCAGTCACAAAGCACCGGCGAGGTGCGTGATTATGTGCGCGACAAGATCCGCGGCGGCAAATTCCTCATTCGCTGCATCCACCAGCGCCAGCAGACCATTCACAAGATCGCCACCGAGATCCTGCGCCATCAGCGTGACTTCCTCGACAAAGGCCTCGGTCATCTCAAATCTCTCAACCTGGCCACCGTGGCCGCGGATGTCGGCGTGCATGAGACCACCGTCAGCCGCGCCATCGCCGGGAAATACATCGCCACGCCGCACGGCGTCTTTGAGCTGAAGTACTTCTTCACCCACGGCGTGAAAACGGACTCCGGCGAGGACATGAGCAACACGAGCGTGAAAAACGCCATCTCCGAGCTCATCAAGCAGGAGGCCAAGCACAAGCCGCTCAGCGATGACAAGCTCGCCGCGTTGCTTGACAAGCAGGGCATCAAG
>JBKCXA010000882.1:0-2292 GCA_046316935.1 Prosthecobacter sp. | reverse complement strand
TCCCTCGCCGAAATCGCCGAGCGCTGCGGCTTCCGCCATCAGGAATACATGGGCGTGGTCTTCAAAGGGCAAACCAAGCAGACGCCCGCGCAGTTTCGGAATCAAGCGCGGGCGGAGTGATAATGGGCTGTCTTGATGTCGGTCAACTCGGCCTCTGCCCCACTTTGCCGCCAAAGGCGGCACCGCGAGCGATGCCCCGCTGTGGAAAGGCCTTGCGCCGGATTTTTTGAGGCTGGCGTGGGAGGAATAGGCCTTTGGCGGCTGGATTTTCGCGCGGAAGCGAGAAAGTTGTAACCTGTGTTTCCTCACGGCTCAGGAAGCCGCCGCCATGACAACTCCATCCCTCTGTCCCAAATGCGGCGCGACGATTCCTGACGGCGCGCCTCAAGGTCTCTGCCCGAAGTGCGTGCTGCTCGGTGCGACGATCCCGCTCGCTCCTCCGGCAGCCTCCCATCACCCGCGTCCGCCGACGGTGGCGGAGCTGGCGGTGCATTTCCCCGACCTGGAGGTGCTGGAGCTGATCGGCGCAGGCGGCATGGGCGCGGTTTACAAAGCACGACAGCCGAAGCTGGACCGGCTGGTGGCGCTGAAGGTGCTTTCGAGTGATCTCGCCGGCGATCCCGCCTTTGCGGAGCGATTTGATCGCGAGGCGCGGCTGCTGGCGCGGTTGCATCATGCGAACATCGTCACGGTGTTCGATAGCGGTCTGGCGGGGCCGTTTGCGTATCTCATGATGGAGTTCGTGGATGGCGTGAATCTGCGCCAGGCGATGAAAGCGGGGCGCTTCACTCCTCAGGAGGCGCTGACGCTGGTGCAGGACGTCTGCGCGGCGCTGAAGTTCGCTCATGAGCAGGGCATCCTGCATCGCGACATCAAACCGGAGAACATCCTCATCGACTCGCGCGGGCAGGTGAAGATCGCGGACTTCGGCATCGCGAAGCTCACCGGCGAGGACGGCAAGGATCAGCTCACGCTCACGCAGCGCGGCTTCGTGCTCGGCAGCCCGCATTACATGGCGCCGGAGCAGTTGGAGTCGCCCGGCGATGTGGATCAGCGTGCGGACATCTACTCGCTCGGCGTGGTGCTTTATGAGCTGCTGACCGGTGAACTGCCGCTGGGCCGCTTCGCGCCGCCATCGAAGAAGTCCGCCGTGGACGCACGCATTGATGAGATCGTCATGCGCACTCTCGAACGAGAGCGCGAGCTGCGCTTTCAGACCGTGAGTGAGGTGAAAACTCAGATGCAGGCGGCTTCAGAAGCGGGAACGCGTCCGCCAGAAGCCGTGCGCGCACCAACCTATGTCGTTTCAGATGGAAAGACAGCGCGTGGTGCCAATGCATCGCTTATTTGCACCACGCTCAGCCTGGCGGTGGGCATTGCCTTTCTGCCGGTGATCGTGATGTTCTTTGATATGAGCAGGCACGTCGGAATGCAGGGCCGGAATGCTTTTTTCTTCCCCTGGTTTTTCGTGATTCTGATCGTGGCCACCGCTGGACCGGGAACGATGCTCGCGATGCGGGCGCTTCGCGAGATTCGCAGCTCCGAAGGGCGCTTGGCAGGTTTGAAGAGGGCGATGTTTGCCGCGTTGGCGTGGCCTTGCTTGCTCACCATGTTCATGACCGGTGTCGGCATCTCCACCCTGTCACGCGATAGCAGTGTGAGTGCGGTCTGGAGACTTCTGATGGGCTTGCTGCTCCTCGTGGGCGGCGGACTGGGCGTGGTGATGGCGCGTCAGGTTTGGCGCTGGATGGAGCAAGCACCCGCCGTGAAAGCGCTGCACGGCCACGTCTGGCGATTCGGCGTCACAGCGCTCGTCGCCTTGCTCTGCCTCGGCGCTTATGTCCGGCAAAAGAACGCCTCCATGGAGGCCTATCTGGAACCGCGCGGCACCAAGATGAACGCCGAGGTGACGATTGCCGCCGGGAAAGAGCTGCAGTTCCGGCTCGTTCGCGTGGATGCCGAAGGCAAGGTGACGCCGCTCGACCTCGACGGTGTCATTCACGCGCCGGAAGGCCATCATCTCCGCACCACTCTGGAAATCGTGACGACCGACCGATGGAAGGAAAGCACCCGTCAGCAAATCGAGGCGCATTATCAGGCATTGGATGGAAGGACCTACTCGCGCTCCGTTTTTCTCGACGACGCTTGGGGGTTCAACACTTCGGGCAAGGGTGAGTGGCAGTTCGTGGAAGGTGAAAAGCAGCGCTACGAGCTCGCCACGCGCCATGATTGGTTCGGCAGAAAGCTGGAGACGCTCTATGTTGAAGAGGTCGTGGCACAAAACCAGCCCTG
>JBKCXA010000881.1:0-3034 GCA_046316935.1 Prosthecobacter sp. | reverse complement strand
TCATCGGCGAAAACGGCTGCCTCGTGCAGGCGCACGTGGCGGGGCCGCGGCTGTATCCGATGGATAAGTTCACCGGCTTCAAATATCCGAAGGAGGGAGGTCGCAGCCACTGGCATACTTGGATTGATGCCTGCCTCGAAGGCAAAAAGACCAGCGATGGCTTCCACTACGCCGCGCCGCTCGCCGAGACCGTGCAGCTCGGCAACATCGCCACCCGCGTGTGCCGGCCCACCTACGACAGCGTCACCGGTCGCTTGGAGGAGAGCAAGCTCGTCCTTGAATGGGATGCCGCGAACCTGCGCTTTGGCAATTCGCCCGAGGCGGAAAAACTGCTCACCAAGCAGTATCGCACCGGTTTTGAGGTCGCGGCGGCTTGAGCCAGGCCTGCACCTTGGTTCTTTATCGGCCTTTTGAGTTTCTTGACCGGAAACTCAGCCCTCGGCATGCTCATCGGCGCAAGACGCCCGGCCATCGTGCGTTCCCTCCGCCCTCTTCAACCATGCTGAAACGTCCCAACCTTCTTCTCGCTCTCGTTGTCGCCGCCCCTCTGGTTTCCCTCGTCGCAGGGCCGGACAAGCCGAAAAAGGACAAAGGCCCGTTTGAAGCCGCGAAGCCCGCGTTCAAGCCGGATTACAACCAGCCAGCCTTTGATGCCTCCCAAGCGAAGCCGGAGCATCTGGACACCTCCATGTTCAAAGTGCCTGAAGGCCTCGAAATCACCGTCTGGGCCACCTCGCCGCAGCTTTTCAATCCGGCGAACATGGACATCGACGCCGCAGGCCGCGTGTGGGTCACTGAGGGCGTCAATTACCGCCGTCACAGCGGTCGCAGCCGGGAAGGAGATTGCGTCCGCGTCCTCCAGGACACCGATGGCGATGGCAAATGCGATAGCAGCCATGTCTTCGTGCGTGAAAAGGAACTCGAATGCCCGCTCGGCGTGGCCGTGTTCGACAATGTGATTTTCGTCTCGAACACGCCGAACCTCATCAAATACACCGATGTGAACCGCGACCTCAAATTCGACCCGGCGGTGGACAAGCGTGAGATCTTTCTCTCCGGCTTCGAGCAACCGCAGCATGATCACAGCCTGCATAGCGTGTATGCCGGCCCCGATGGCCGCCTTTACTTCAGCAATGGAAACTGCGGCGCTGAGTTCAGCGACAAAAGCGGCAACACCTTCCGCATCGGCGGTGCTTACCTCAACAACACCTACGCCGGTGAAAAGAGCGATGACGGTCATGTCTATGTCGGCGGCTTCACCGCCAGCGTCGATCCCAGCGGTCACAAGGCGAAGATCCTCGGCTTCAATTACCGCAACAGCTACGAAGGCGTGCGCACGAGCTTTGGTGACATGTTCCTCAACGACAACGATGATCCTCCCGCCTGCCGCGTGAGCCATCTCATCGAAGGCGGCAGCTTCGGCTTCTTCTCCGCCAATGGAAAACGCCAGTGGCGTGCCGACAAACGCCCCGGCCAGTCCATCCCCGTGGCTGAGTGGCGTCAGGAAGACCCCGGCATCATCCCCGCTGGCGATGTCTATGGTGGCGGTGCCCCCACTGGCATGTGCTTCTACGAAAACGGTGCCCTCGGCGAGAAATGGAGCGGTCTGCTCCTGAGCTGCGAAACCGGGCGCAATGTCGTCTTTGGCTACCTGCCGAAACCTGATGGCGCGGGCTTCAAACTCGAGCGTTTCGATTTCTGCACCACGAACACCACCGGCGTCTTCAAAGGCAGCGATTTCGTCGGCGGAGCCAACAACCTCTCCGATGAGCGACAGACGCTGTTCCGTCCCTCCGATGTCTGCGTGGGGGCTGATGGTGCCATCTACATCTCCGACTGGTCTGACAAGCGCACCGGCGGTCATCAGGACACCGATGAGACCTGCAGCGGCACGATTTACCGCATCGCTCCGAAGGGCTTCAAACCTCAAACTCCCGCCATCAACTTCGACACCGTCGAAGGCCAGCTCGCCGCCCTGCAATCGCCCGTGAACAACGTGCGTCATGTGGGCTTCACGAAGCTCAAAGAGGCCGGTGAGAAGATGCTGCCGCAGGTTTTGCACCTGCGTGACCATGCTAATCCCTACCTCGCTTCGCGTGCGGTGTGGCTCGCCGCCCAACTCGGCGAAAAAGGCATCATCGCCGCGCGAAGCTGGCTCGAAAGCGATGACGCCACGAAGCGTCTCGTGGCCCTGCGTGCCATACGTGCCGCCACGGATGAGGTGCTCGATATTCTCAACGTCATGGCTGGCGCTCAATCGCCCATGCTGCGCCGCGAAGTGGCCGTGGCGCTGCGTGATGTGCCCGTGGCGCAGAGCGCCCCGCTGCTCGCCCGCATGGCCCGCCAGATCGACGGCAGTGATCGCTCGCTGCTGGAGGCCTGGGGCATTGGCTGCACCGGCAAAGAAGCGGAAGTGTGGGCCAAGCTGAAGCCCGAGGGCGATTGGAGCGAAGGCTTTGCCCATCTCACCTGGCGTCTGCATCCTGTGGCCGCCGTGCCGGAACTCCAAAAGCGTGCTGCGGATAGCAAGCTGAGTGCCGAGCAGCGCAAGCTGGCCCTCGACACTCTCGCCTTTATCCCAGACGCCACCGCCGCGAAGGCCGTGCTCGCTTTGGCCAAGGACAAAGCCTCGCCGATCAATGCCGATGTCATGTGGTGGATCATCAAGCGCAGCACCGATGACTGGAGCACCTTTGGCATCGCCGAGGAGTTGAAGAAGGAAGGGATCTTCGATCCGGACAGCGCCAAGCTCGTCGAGATCGTCACGCCGCCCGCCACGCCCGGCACGTATCAGGCGGCGGACGTGCTCAAGCTCACCGGCAACGCCAAAAACGGAGCCCAGCTCGTCACCCGCTGCGTCATGTGCCACCAGTTCAACGGCCAGGGCGTGGAGTTCGGCCCGAACCTCGATGGCTGGGGCCGCAGCCAGCCCGCCGAGATCATCACGCAGGCCATTTTGGAGCCGAGCAAGGACATCGCCCATGGCTACGACGGCCAGGAAATCAAAACCAAGGACGGCGCGACCATTCACGGC
>JBKCXA010000880.1:0-5897 GCA_046316935.1 Prosthecobacter sp. | reverse complement strand
CCTTGGCATGCGGCAGAAAGCTGCCATGAGGCACGAGCAGCCGTCCGTTTGCGAGGCGTTGATACTCCATCTGCGAGCCATTGTAGCCGCGCCAGGTGCGCACGGGCTCGGAAACGGCCTGCGCATTGCCCTGGCGATACCACACATCGAGATGCATCGGCAGACCGATGCGTGCCGCGTTCTCTTTGCTGTGCTTTTCAGCCTTCACCGTGATGCTGCGGACCGTGCCATCGGCTGAGAGCAGGGTCTGTGTGTTATTCAGAATGCCGCTGTCGATGATCACCTTCGATTGGGCGAGGTTTTCGGGCAAAGCAGGCCGCAGCGTGTGCTTTTTGCCCTTTGCGTCCGGCAGACTCAGTGGCTCGGCGCTGGGTGCGTAGGGGTTGTAGAAGCAAAACGTGCCGTCTTCGCGTCGAAGGATGGCAAAGCCCGATCTCGTGCCGCTCGGCGCGGTGGGATCATGGCCCGCGTCTTCGAGAAAAAGCATGCGCGGCGGCTCGGCCGCACTGCAAGCAAGGCAGAACGCCAGCGTGGCGCATGGAAGGAAGTGCTTCATGTTTGGGACGATTCAGAAACGCGGCTGGATGTCGAGTCTGTGCCGGTCATCTGGATCAAACCAACGCCTCTCCATGAAAAATCTCCTTCTGATGTTCTTTGGCGGCTTATTCATCGTTTCCATGGCCGCCGCTCCAACTGACATGAATCACGCCACCGCCCTCTCCACCTACGTCGAGGCCCTCAACACGCATGCGTGGGACCGGATCGCCCCACATGTCGCGGAGGACGCCGTGTTCATTTTCACAGAAGACACCTTCACGGGCCACACCGCCGCCAAAGCCGCTTTTGAGAAGACCTTCGCACTCATCCAAGACGAGCACTTCAGCCTTCACGACATCGTCTGGACGGTTGTCACCGATGAGGTGGCCGCCTGCCGCTATGAATTTCGCTGGAAGGGCCTCCTCAGCGGTCAGGAGGCCTCCGGCGGCGGTCGCGGCACCACGGTCCTGCGCAAGGCAAACGGCCGTTGGCTCATCGCCCACGAACATCTTGGGCCTTATCCTCGGAAGTGAAGTCTGAGTGATTGATGCATTTCCCACGTTTGATCGCTCGCACCATGAAATCCCCTGCCTCCTCCCGTCGTCACTTCGTCAAACATTCCGCTGCAGCCGGCCTTAGTTTCAATTTCCTGCCGGCCTACCTCACGAGCGCCCGCGCTGCCGACAATCCGAAACTGCCCCCGAGCCGACGCATCAACTTGGGCTGCATCGGCGTCGGAGGACGTGCGGGCAGTGTTATTCCAGGCCTGACCGCTGCGGGCAACGCCATACCGGTGGCCTTTGCAGATGTGGATTTTGTGACGGCAAAGAGCGCGGAGAAAAATCTGAAGGCGTTTCCCGATGTGAAGCGCTTCCAGGACTTCCGCGAGATGCTCGACAAGATGGGCAAGGACATCGACGCGGTCAGCGTGGTGACGCCGGATCACACGCACTTCACCGCCGCGATCAGCGCGATGGCTCTTGGCAAGCATGTGTATGTCGAGAAGCCGCTGACGCACACTTTCGAAGAAGCGGAGATCCTCATGCGTGCGGAGAAGAAGTTCAAAGTCGTCACGCAGATGGGCAATCAAGGCCACACATCGGCTGGCGCGGAGCAGTTTAAGCAGATGCTCGCCGCAGGCATCGTGGACGACATCGTGAAGATCCAAGCTTGGAAATCGCCCTCGCTGTGGTTCATGAACGCGGCGGAGCGTGCTCTTGTGAAAGGCTATCCTGCGGAGGAGCCGAAGCCCGAGTCGCTGAACTGGGACCTGTGGTGTGGACCGCAGGAAGTGAAGCCGTTCAGCAAGATGTACCACCCGTTCAACTGGCGTGGCTTCCACCTCTACGGCGGTGGCATGTTTGGCGACTGGGGCGCGCATATCATCGACTTCGCCCATCATCATCTGAAGCTCGGCCTGCCCACCCGCATCACGCCGCTGGCGCTCGCTGACTACAACAAGATCAGCTATCCGCTCAGCTCGGACATCCGCTTCGAGTTCCCGGCCCGTGGCGAGAAATTGCCTGCCGTGGAGCTTCACTGGAAGGCCGGGGGCGACATCAAATTCGACATCGAGGAGAAATACGGCGATCCAGGCCCCGACGGCAAAGTGGTGATCCCGAATCCCGGCAACGCGGGCTCGCTCCTGCATCGCAAACAGGGCGACTACCTCGTGCAGCGCGGCTCGCATGATCGTCATTCACTCCTGTATCCACGGGCGAAGATGGTGGAGAACAAAGACGCG
The DNA here is from genome assembly GCA_046316935.1 of Prosthecobacter sp. Classification (GTDB taxonomy): domain Bacteria; phylum Verrucomicrobiota; class Verrucomicrobiia; order Verrucomicrobiales; family Verrucomicrobiaceae; genus Prosthecobacter. The sequence continues at coordinate 3,616 of JBKCXA010000880.1, read as the reverse complement.
ATGGGGCTGCATCCCTTGGAGCGCAATCACTTCAACAGCTTCGTCAACGCCTGCATGGGCGAAGGCACGACCGAATCGCCCTTCAGCATCGCAGGTGAACTCACGCAGGTGTTGAATCTCGGCACCATCGCCGAGTATTTGAACGTCGATTTGCAGTTCGATCCGAAGACGAAGCGCTTCATCGGCAATGACGAGGCGAATGCCCGCCTCGCCGGTCCCGCGCCGCGTGCGGAGTGGGCGGATTGCTACAAGCTGGCGTAGGCTGTTTCTTGTTCTTTTATAAATCCAGGGTTGCCGAGAATCGGGTCCTTCAGGCATGCTGAAGGCCCATGAAGCGTCTGTTTTTGTTTTTTGCCCTCATCACCTCGCTCGCTGCGGCGGAGCGTCCGAATATCCTGTGGTTGATCGCGGAGGATTTTGGGCCGCATCTGGGCTGCTATGGCACGAAGGAGGTGTCGACGCCGGTGCTGGATGGGATGGCGAAGGAGGGCATGCGGTTCACCCGCTACTTTACGACGGCGCCGGTTTGCTCGCCGAGCCGCAGCGCCTTCAACACGGGGATGTTTCAGACGACGATCGGGGCGCACAATCACCGGAGTCATCGCGATGATGGTTACACGCTGCCGGCGGGGGTGAAGCTGATCAGCGAGCGCATGCGTGATGCGGGCTATTTCACGGCGAATGTGAAGGAGATGCCTGCCGAGGCAGGCTTCAAAGGCGCGGGGAAGACGGATTGGAACTTCGCGGCTCCCGAGAAGCCCTTTGATAGTGCGAGCTGGGATGATCTGAAAGCGCATCAGCCGTTTTATGCGCAGGTGAACTTCCAGGAGACGCACCGGACGTTTCACGCGCCGCCGCATGCCGATCCGGCGAAGGTGGAGGTGCCACCGTATTATCCCGATCATGAGATCACGCGGAAAGATTGGGCGCAGTATCTCGACGCGGCGACGGAGCTGGACCGAAAGATCGGCAAGATCGTGGCGCTGCTGAAGCGCGATGGTTTGTTTGAGAACACGGTGATCTGTTTTGTGGGTGACAACGGCGCAGCGCATGTGCGTGCAAAGCAGTTTTGCTATGAGGAGGGGCTGAGCGTGCCCTTCATCCTGCGCTGGCCCTCGGGCCTGAAGGTGCCGACGGGCTTCACGGCGGGTGCGGTGAGTGATCGCCTGCTGATGAGCATTGATCTGACGGCCACCTCGCTGTCGTGGGCGGGCATCGCGAAGCCGGAGGGCATGCAGGGGCAGGTTTTCCTGGGTGAGAAGGCGGAAGCGCCGCGTGAGTATGTCTTTGGTGCTCGCGACCGCTGTGACATGACGGTCTTCCGCCTGCGCACGGTGCGGGATGCGCGTTACCGCTACATTCGGAACTTCACGCCGGACCGTCCTTTCCTCCAGCACAACGAGTACAAGGAGAAGCAGTATCCGGTGTGGAACCTGATCAAGGAACTGGCGCAGCAGGACAAGCTGACGCCGGTGCAGGCCGTGCTGGCCGCGCCGACGATGCTGGAGGAAGAGCTCTACGACCTCGAAACCGATCCGCATCAGATCAAGAACCTGGCGAAATCGAACCAGCCGGAGCATCGCGCGGCGCTGGAGCGTCTCAGTGGCGTGCTTAGCGCCTGGATCGAGCAGACGAATGATCAGGGACGCGTGCCGGAATCAGAGGCAGTGATTCAGAATCAAGGCGCGACGAAGCCTGCGGCAGCGAAGAAGAAGGGAAAGGGGAAGAAGAAATGACGAATGAGGAATGGCGAATGACGAAGGTCCTGCGACGGGGCCTTGTTTCGTCATTCTGTCATTTGGCCTTCGTCATTGCCGCTGCGGCGGGGCTATCTTTTCTCCCCGATGCACGCGGCGGCGATTGGCCGCGGGAGCTGAAGGCGTATCGCGGCACGACGCCGAAGATCGACGGAGTGATCGAAGAGGCGGAGTGGCAGGATGCGACGCGGTTTGAGGGTGTGGAAGGATGGGCGGCGCAGTTCACACCGACGACGCGGAAGGAGGATCTGTCGCTCACGGGTTGGGTGAAGTATGACGACACGCGGCTGCACTTTGCTTTTCGCGTGACGGATGATGTGCTCTACGGCATCGGCACGGACCGCTGGCTGCCGGAAAAGAATCCGAAGGCGCATGAGCTAACCCGCGAGGGCTGGCCGTGGTTCGGCGATGAGATGGAGGTGCTGATCAATGCTTCGAACATCTGGAAGGCCGATGAGAACGCGGCGGGCAATGGCTCGTCGTGGCAGATGGTGTGCAACGTGACGAAATCGCGACTCGGTGGCGTGGGGAAGGGCGGCTTGCTGGAAGGTGAACCTCGGGCGGATGCGGCGGCGTGGGCCACTTACCAACAATGGATCGAAAGCAGTGCGATGGAGGCCGTGGCGAAGGTTCTGCCGGAGGGAAAGGGTTACATCATCGAGTGGGCGATCCGTTTTGATCCGTGCCTCGAAGTCTCGCCGGGATGTTATTTCACACCGGGGTCTTCCGAGGTGAAAATGGGGCTGAACATCGCCGTGGGTGATCTGGATGCGAAGGAGAAGGGCAAAGGCAATTTCGGTAATTTTCACCACGAGGACTGGTTCGCGGGCGAGAAGAACAAGAGGACAAACCTGCGGCAGTGGGGAACTTTGCGACTGATGCCGGTGCGCTAGGTTTCAGCGCGAACCATTCACTCCCCACCTGCCATGAACTGCCATCATCCCATGCACTCGAGCCGTCGCACGCTGCTTCGCGGTGCCACGGCAGCGGGCGTCTCATGGCTCACGCCGCTGGCGGACCTCCTCGCGGTGGAGGCGGAGAAGTCTCCGAAAGGCAAACCGGCGAAGTCATTGATCCTGCTGTGGCTCGGTGGCGCGGCGAGACAGCTCGACACCTTTGATCCGCATCCGACGACGAAGATCGGCGGTGGGGTGAAGACCATCGACACGGCGATCAAGGGCGTGCAATTCGCCGCCGGGCTGGAGCAGACGGCCAGTGTGATGGAGGATGTCTCTCTCATCCGCTCGATGGTGAGCCGGGAGGGGGATCACGAGCGGGCCTTTTATAACATCAAGACCGGCTATCGCCCTGATCCCACGCTGATCCATCCGAGCATCGGCGCGGTGATGTGCCATGAACTGCCGGAGGCGCGGATCGAGATCCCGACGCATGTCTCCATCCTGCCGAATCAATGGCCGGCACGCGGTGGCTACTTCGGGGCGCAGTTTGATGCCTTTCAAATGTATGATCCGAAGGGCAGCATTCCGGATGTGAAAGCCCGGGTGAGCGATGAACGCATGCAAAAGCGCCTGGAGAGTCTCAGCGTGGTGGAGAAGGCCTTTGCGGCAGGTCGCCTGCCGAATCTCGATGCGCAAAAGACGCTGCATCAGCTTTCCATTGAGCGGGCGCGGAAGATGATGACCTCGGAGCAGCTCAAAGCCTTCGATGTGAGCCTCGCGACGACTGCGGAACGAGATGCGTATGGTGACACGGCCTTTGGTCGCGGTTGTCTGGCGGCGGTGAGGTTGATTCAGGCTGGCGTGCGCTGTGTGGAAGTGACGCTGAATGGCTGGGACACGCACGCGAACAATCTCGAAGGTCAGGCCTTGCAGGTGAAGATCCTCGACGCGGCGTATGCT
>JBKCXA010000879.1:0-3449 GCA_046316935.1 Prosthecobacter sp. | reverse complement strand
CGGACCAGCCCAGATGTAGAGGAAGACGAGCGACCAGAAGTGGACGATGGAGAGGCGATACGAATAGACCGGACGTTCTGCCGCTTTCGGCAGGAAGTAGTACATGATGCCGAGGATCGGCGTGGTGAGGAAGAAGGCGACCGCGTTGTGCCCATACCACCACTGCACGAGACCGTCCTGCACACCGGCAAAGATCGGGTAGCTATGCGTGAGGCTGGTGGGGATGGAGAGATGGTTGACGATGTAGAGCATCGCCACGGTGACGATGGTGGCGATGTAGAACCACAGGGCCACATAGAGCGTGGGCTCGTTCCGCTTGTGCAGCGTGATGAAGAAATTGATCGCGAAAACGACCCAGATGACCGCCACGGCCACATTGATCGGCCAGATGAGCTCGGCGTATTCCTTGCCGCGGGAGAAGCCGAGCGGCAGGGTGATGGCGGCGGCCACGATGATGAGCTGCCAGCCCCAGAAGTGGATCGCGGAGAGCGTGTCATTGCCCATGCGCACCTTGCAGAGGCGCTGCGTGGAGTAGTAAACGCCGGCGAACATCATATTCCCCACGAAGGCGAAGATGGCCGCGTTGGTGTGCAGCGGGCGCAGACGGCCGAAGGTGAGGAATTCCGCCAGGTTGAGCTGGTGGAAGTTGAGCTGCGTGGCGATGAAAACGCCCGCGAGCATGGCAACGACGCCGAAGATGATCGAGGCCAGCATGAACTGGCGCACGACCTTGTCGTTGAACTCAATGGGTACTTTGGTGGCGGATGTGCTGGTCATGGGAATCGGGTCGGGTGAAAGGCATGGCGGCAGGACTGCCGCCGTCGTCGAGGGGTAGGAGAGCCACCTGCTCGATGCTCACGCGCCGCTTTTGCAGGCGCTCCGCCAGAAACAGCGCCGCAAAAAGGACGGCGAACATCAGGCTGACGAAGATGGTGACGGCAAAAACTTCCATGGCGCGTAAGGAGAGGTGGAAAACTCTCACGGCGGCACTATGCCGCGCCCGCCTTTCGCTGCTCCACCATGCTTGCCCGAGACAGCACACATCTTGCGTTGCTCGTGCAACAAAGCGCAAGATCGGCGTCACGCGGGCTGGATTGCGGGCGAAACGTAGGTCGGGAAGGTTCGGCGGAGGAAGCCTCGCTGACATGGGGATTCCCTTCGCCGAACTTCCCGACTGCCTGGCGCGGTGGAGCAGTCTAATCGCCTTCGAGACACCCCAAACCGTCGGGAAGTTTGGCGAAGGCAGCGTGTGCACGGAAGGAGTTTTCTCGCGCCAAACCTTCCCGACCTACATCACTTTGCTTCATGTTCGCCACAAACGACGCAGGGCGGACCTTTCGGCCCGCCCTGCGTGTTGAGTTGATTGGCTGCGATCAGTTACGCGGCCTTCACGGCGGCGACGATCTTTTGCGCGGCGTCGGTGAGGCCGTCGGCATTGGTGATGGCGAGGCCGCTGGCGGCGAGGGTGGCCTTGCCGGCCTCGACGTTGTTGCCTTCGAGGCGGACGACGAGCGGGATGTTCAGCGAGACTTCCTGCGCCGCGGCGATGATGCCGGTGGCGATGATGTTGCAGTCCATGATGCCGCCGAAGATGTTCACCAGGATGCCCTTCACGTTCGGATCACCGAGGATGATCTTAAAGGCCGCGGTGACCTGCTCTTTCGTGGCGCCGCCGCCGACGTCGAGGAAGTTCGCCGGCTCACCGCCGTGGAACTTGATGATGTCCATCGTGCTCATCGCCAGGCCTGCGCCGTTCACGAGGCAGGCGATGTTGCCATCAAGGCCGATGTAGTTCAGGCCGAATTCGCTCGCGGCGACTTCGCGCGGGTCTTCCTCGGTCTTGTCGCGCATCTCGACGACGTCCTTCTGACGGTAGAGGGCGTTGTCGTCGAAGTTGAACTTGGCGTCGAGGGCCACGACCTGGTTGTCGGTGGTGACAGCGAGCGGATTGATCTCAACGAGGGAGCAGTCGCTCTTCAAATAGAGGTTCCACATGGCGGTGAAAAGCTTCACTGCCTGGTTGGCGAGGGCACCGCGGAGGCCGAGCGAGGCGGCGATCTTGCGGCACTGGTAGCTCTGGAGGCCCAGCGTGGGATGGATGAACTCCTTGCTGATCTTCTCCGGGGTCTTTTCAGCCACTTCCTCGATGTTCATGCCGCCTTCGGTGGAGGCGATGATGGCGTGGCCGCTGCTGCCGCGGTCAAACAGGATGGCAAAGTAGTATTCCTTGGAGATATCGACCGCCTTGGCGATGAGCACCTTGCTCACCAGCTTGCCTTCCGGGCCGGTCTGGTGGGTGACGAGCGTCTGGCCGAGCATCTTGCCAGCGATCTCCTCCGCCTGCTCCGGGGTATCGACGACATGCACGCCACCTTTGAAGCCATTTTTGAAGGTGCCCTTGCCACGGCCGCCGGCGTGAATCTGGGATTTCACCACGAGGCCCGGGCCGCCGATCTCACGCGCGGCTTTTCCAGCCTCCTCGGCCGTGCTGGCGACGATGCCTTTGGGGGTGGCGACGCCGAATTTTTCAAACAACTGCTTGGCCTGGTATTCGTGGATGTTCATCTGGGGGGACGGGGGAAGGAGCCGCGATAGTAGGAGCGGCATCCGGTGCGTCAAGGCGCATTCCCGGCTCAATTTGATGCGTCACGCAAACCATCGCTTCGCGACGGCGGAGAGGGTGGGATTGGCTGCGCTCCGCTGCGCCCCTCCAAAAAAACAGGCTTCGCCTGATGTGATGCCCTTCCTTGCCGCTGCGCGGCCGCGGAGAGGGTGGGATTCGAACCCACGGTGACATTTCTGCCACGCCAGTTTTCAAGACTGGAGCCATAAACCACTCGACCACCTCTCCTGGTGCCGCGTCGCGGTGCGTGCGGAGGTTAGCCAAGCGCGGAGAGATGCAAAGAGGAAGTTTGCCCGCCGCCGCATGCTCGGCATCTTTTTGGCACATGATCCATTCCACTGCCCTCATCGACTCACGAGCCCAGATCGATCCCAGCGCCGAAATCGGCCCCTATGTCGTGATCGATGGCCCAGCGACTCTGGCGGCAGGCGTGAAGGTGATGGCCCATGCCCAGCTCGTCGGGAAGGTGACCGTGGGCACTGGCACCATCATCGGCCGCGCCGCGATCATCGGTGGAGAGCCCCAGGACCTTGGTTTTGACCCGCAAACTGACAGCGAGGTCATCCTCGGGGCTCAAAACACCCTCCGTGAGCATGTGACGATCCACCGTGGCAGCAAACCGGGCAGCGTGACCCGCATCGGCGACCGTAATTTCCTCATGGCTGGCAGTCATCTGGCCCACGATGTGGTTCTGGGGAACCACAACATCCTCGCCAACGCGGCGCTGCTGGCGGGGCACATCCACGTCGGCAACCACACGTTCATCGGCGGCGGGGCCGTTTTTCATCAGTTCCTGCGGATCGGTGATTTTTGCGTGGTGCAGGGC
>JBKCXA010000878.1:0-4953 GCA_046316935.1 Prosthecobacter sp. | reverse complement strand
AGCCTGGGGCGCACGTCCACTTTTCATCGGATACGAGAGAGCCAGCGAACTCACTTGGTTTGGGACCAAGACGTGCCCGGGGCAGCACCGGGGTATCCGACCATTTTCATTGGTCCGTAGCTCAGCGGTAGAGCGTCAGGCTCATAAACTGAAGTGCGCTGGTTCGATTCCAGCCGGACCGACCAATTACGATAGCCCTGTAGCTCAACCAGCAGAGCACGCGCCTTTGAAGCGCGGAGTTGATGGTGCAGCGCCGTGCGCGATAGCGCACAATCATGAGGCGCGGAGCGGAAGATGCACAGCGGCAGGAGCCGCAACTCCATCCAGGGCCGCCATTTCAATGCCCATGTAGTCCAATGCAGAGACAACCGCCTCAGAAGCGGTCCAGTGCGGGTGCGAGTCCTGCCATGGGCACCATTCCAATGCTCCCGTAGCTCAACGTATAGAGCGCCGCGCTTCGAACGCGGAGGCTGGAGGCGATCGCTATGCGCGATAGCGCACATCAATGAGGCGCGGAGCAGACTTGGCACAGCCGCAGGAGCGGCAAAGTCCTTCCGGGAGTGCCAAACAACGTAAAACGAGTTTTCCAACTCGTTGCCGAGCGAGCTGGAAAGCTCGTTCTACAATGGAACGCCAACCGGACCAGCGAGCCGGGATTGCTGCTTCCGCAGCCATGCCAAATGCGCTCTGCGTTGGAATGATGCACTATCGCGCCAGCATTCGGTGCTAACGAGATCGTGCCGCCACCGCGCGGCATGAGGAGCATGTCCTCGACGTTCCGCCATTTTCAAAAGACCCTGTCGTCTAACTGGCCAAGACATCCGACTTTCTATCGGATAACTGCGGGTTCGAATCCCGCCAGGGTTGCCATTTTTCATGCTCATGTAGTCCAATCAGCAGAGACACGACGTTGAGATCGTCGCCAGTGCGGGTGCGAGTCCCGCTGTGAGCACCAATTTCGGGCCTGAAACTTAGACAGCGAAGTAACCGGCTTTTAACCGGTTTAGCAGGGTGCATGTCCCTGCAGGCCCACCACTTTCCGCCTGTTGGTGAAACAGCATCACGTCTGGCTTACATCCAGAAATCGGGGGCGCAAATCCTCCACGGGCGACTTTTTTCACAGTGTGATGCAGACATTCCTGTCTGCACGAGCTTCTCCAGGCCCACGCGAACTCCAGAGGCAGACAAGAATGTCTGCATCACACTCTATTTCCAGTCCAGCAGCAGCCCCCGCGCCTGACCGTGCCATCCAAGCACCAGACTCGGACGGATTCATCTCCGCCGCTGGAGGCAGCGTCATCGCGGTGACTTCAAACCACCTCCTTGGCGTTGCTTCATTTTTTCACCCCAACTCACTCAATCCTCATGAAAAACCAACCCACCTAGCCAGCGCATCTTCCCGCTGGCGTCATCCTTGTTTGGAAGATCGCTGTCACATCCGTCCAGCGTGCCCGCGAGGGCAAATCGCACGGATGATCATTCGATGATTCCATTATGAAACTCGAACATCTCGAACGCGCGTTCGAATCCATCGGCGCACGGCTTCAGGTGGAGGTTGTTGAGCCGGTCCGTAACTGGGACGGCGCGATCCTCCGCACCCGCTACTCGCTCGACATCGGTCACGACCGTCACGGGCAGTTCTTCTCCGTCCGCGGAGATGAGCAGAGCCTCGCGGAGGCGGAGTTCTCCCTGCTGAACAAGCAGAAGGACAACCGCCACCTGCTCCTCCTCGTCAAAAACGAGGCGGAGAGCCGCAAGGACCGCTTTCTGTGCGGTCATGACGAGCGGGAGTGGTTTGTCGCCGCTATCCCAGGCACGGCATCTACTGTGGTGCAGGCCAAGGAGGCGCTCAAGCCGGCTCCGGTCCGTCAGGCGCAGGCCCGCAAGGGTCTGAATGCCCGCCAGGCCAACACTCGTCACAACGCGGCCTTTCGCCGCCAGGGCGAGTGGTTCTTCCTCCCGGTCGAAACGACGCTGGCAGTCGATCCGAAGCTCATCCTGCGCAACGAGCCTCTCTCCCGTGGTGGTGGCAGCAAGCCCCACTACGTCGAGCAGCTCTACCGCACCGGAGGCGAGGTCGTCTATGTCAACCGTCAGCACCCACAGGGCATCACCCAGGATCAGTATGACAAACTGATCCGCCGTGACCGCTCCGCCAAAAAGCTGATCTGGCATCAGATGCGCCGAAACCCCGGCGTGTTTGCCCGTGGAGCCGTGCGTCACCCTGACCACGCCACCATCACGCTGCACGACTGGTGCCAGGTGCTCATGAACGAGGAGAACAACGCTCCCGCTCGTCAAAACCTGGCCTTCCTCGACTGATCGAACCCAACGCGTTCACTCAACTCGCGCGTGCGGCATGCCGAAAGGTGTGCCGCACGCGTATTACTGCATTCTACCGCCTGCGGCATATGGCGGCCCAGGGTTAAGGTCGAGCACGATCCGTTCCGGCCCGACCAGCGCACTTTCGTGCTGACACCGCCACTTTTCGGCATCACGCAGACCCGGCACCGTATGACCATCCTCGATAACGTCGCCGTGCTCGAAGAGATACAATGCTATGTTGAACAGCTTGTTGCTGACGAGGCTACACTCAAGCGTTCGAAAATGACATTGAACGTCCGGGAGCCCAAAAACAGAGAGTCCCATCGTATCCATAAGGCACTCATTATCCGCGCCTTCAATTCTGAATAAACGTATATTGATACTACCTTCCATTTGAGCAGCTCGGTCACCCTCTTGAAGGCGAAGAAACTCCGATGGATTGAGTATGACCTGGCTATTGATTCGATGAATCGCATCCGCGGGAATGGTTTCCTGAACTGCTTTCATAAAACCACGAAATTGCTTATCGCGGATGTGACGATCCAAAGGGGATGCCATTAAGTCTGTGACAACCAACATGAAGGAGCATGCCTCGACAATTGTCCGTGCGTCATTCCACCCCCACGTTTGACGAAGCGCATCTTGAAAGATTTCGGATTTGGGTGGTTCTGCACAAGGCAAGAGGCACATCTGGGTTGGCAGAAAACCCTCGGTAAACTCTGCCAGCGAATCAATCATAACAAAGTGTCCAACGCCTTCGGCACGATCAGCCTTGAGCCTTGGATCGACTCGACCAACGTATTTTTCAACGGCTTCGGTCAACCTTTCGTAATCAATGGAGGGTTGATTGCGATACAAGAACTGAGCCATTAGTGGACTCGCCACGGGCGGAGCAATCGGTGGATTTTGCAATTCGTTCATCAATTGAAATGACTGGTAAACTTTCACGCGTCGATTCGGGCAACATGAGTTCCACCGAGCGGAAAGACATGGTATCCGCAATGTTCAGTAAACACACCAAGTTCGTTGAATTCAGGAGCTTCGATCAGGATCGCATAATTAAACGAAGCCTTAGAGCCATCATCAAAAGTCATGTCCAAAGAGTGCGAAAAGGGAAAGTCCAACGCGCTAAAGCGGCCATTTTCTGAATGACCAAGGCGCGACACCCAGTCTGTGACTTTTGCTTTCCAACGTTCAGGAAGATCATCATGCTTCATGCTGGCCAGTCTGTCGGCATTCATCGAAACTAGCAAATGCGTGATTTCACCATCTAACTTCAAACTCTTTGCCCTAGGCCCTTACCGCTTTTCTTTCCAAGAACGAACACCGCTACCGGGACCCTCGTGCCCATTTCCCGTCCTCCACGACTCCATTCCTCCAACTCACCACCCACTCACCACGGTCGCTTCGCTTCAATGACGAAACCAGAATGAGGAATGACGAAAGCCAGACGGGTAATCGGCCTTCCTTAGAGTTTCAGCATTCGGACTTCATTCGTCATTCGCCATTCTGAATTCGTCATTTTCCGCTCCGCTAACTCCTCCAACGCCTTTTTCACCATGACCGCATCTTCTCCAACCACTCCGGCTTACAAGCAGCGTGATGTGCTCGCGCCGTGGGCGCAGTGGGGCTCCGGCCTCGAGGCGCAGGCGGTGCAGCAGATGGCGAACGCGTGTGCGCTGCCGGTGGCAGTCGCGGGTGCGTTGATGCCGGATGCGCATGTGGGCTATGGGCTGCCGATTGGCGGCGTGCTGGCCACGGAAGGCTGCGTGATCCCTTACGCGGTCGGTGTGGACATCGCGTGTCGCATGCGACTGAGCGTGTATGATCGCAAGGCGGGCACCATCGCGGGTCAGAAGGACCGGCTGGCGAACATCCTGGAAAGCGAGACCTGCTTTGGCATGGGCGGCGCGTTCAAGGTGAAGCGCCAGCACGAGGTCATGGACGATGACTGGGATGTCTCGCCGATCACGCGACGCTTCAAAGACAAGGCCTGGGCGCAGCTCGGTTCGAGCGGCTCCGGGAACCACTTTGTCGAGTTCGGTGCCTTTGACGTGAATGCGGAGCAATCCGCCGCGCTGAAGGAGAGCGGGTTCGACATCCCAGCGGGCGAATACCTCGCACTGCTGAGCCACAGCGGCTCGCGGGGCACGGGAGCGCAGGTTTGCCAGTACTACAGCCGCATCGCGATGGATCGTCGCTACGATCTGCCGAAGGAGCTGAAGCACCTCGCGTGGCTGACCTTTGAGGAAGAGGCGGGCCAGGAATACTGGGCCGCGATGAACCTCATGGGCCGCTACGCAGCGGCGAATCATGCGCTCATTCACAAGCACATCGCGAAAAAGGTCGGCGCTCATGTCCTGCTCGACATCGAGAACCATCACAACTTTGCCTGGAAGGAAACGCACGTCGTCAACGGCGCGGAGCGCGAGGTCATCGTGCACCGCAAAGGCGCGACACCGGCCGGCGAGGGCGTGCTCGGGGTCATTCCCGGCTCGATGGCGACGCCCGGCTACGTTGTGCGCGGCAAGGGGAAACCCGAGTCGCTCCACAGCGCCTCGCACGGCGCAGGCCGCGTCATGAGCCGCTCCGCCGCCAAGCAGAGCTTTACCTGGAGCGCCGTGAAAA
>JBKCXA010000877.1:0-12564 GCA_046316935.1 Prosthecobacter sp. | reverse complement strand
ATCGCATGCAGGCCAGCGTGCCGGAGCTCACCGACCTCAGCGACGAGCCGGATCATGTTTTCGAGATGTATGGGCCGGATTCACGTCGTGCAGGCAGTTACGCAGCGAACTGCATCCTCGCGCGGAGGCTCGCGGAGCGCGGCGTGCGCTTCATCCAGCTTTTTCATCCCGATTGGGATCATCACAGCCGTTTGCCGAGCTGGTGCACCGCGCGGTGTCGCGACACGGATCAGCCGAGCGCGGCTTTGATCAAAGATTTGAAGCAACGCGGCCTGCTCGACGAGCCGCTCGTGCTCTGGGGCGGCGAATTCGGCCGCGGTGTCGCGGGTCAAGGCAAGTGGGACAGCCCCGAGGCAGGTCGTGATCATCATCCGCGCTGCTTCACGATGTGGATGGCCGGCGGCGGCATCAAACCCGGCACCACCTACGGCGCGACCGATGACTTCAGCTACAATGTGGCCGAAAATCCCGTCCACGTCCGCGATCTGCACGCCACCGTGATGCACCAGCTCGGCATCGACCATGAGCGCTTCACGTTCCGTGCCCAGGGCCTCGACTTCAAACTCACCGGCGTGGAGCCGACGAAGGTGGTGAAGGACGTGCTGGCTTGAGCCTAGAAAGGCTTTTGTGAGCTTGTTTTCCTTCATCTTGCTTCCAACCTTCCTGGCCCATGAATCTTGTTTCCCGACTTCTCCGCTATTTGACCTTTGCTCTCGCCATCGCGGGTGTGCTCATGATGGGGCAGGTGATGCAGACCATTCACGGGAAGGAGTCGCCGATTCCGCCCCCGCCGGTGAAGCCTCCGGAAAAGCGTTCCGAAACTGACATTGGCGCAACCGGCATCCTTGAGGCCAAGGACGAGAATGTGGCGATTGGTGTGCCGGTTCCTGGACTTGTGCAGGAGGTCAAGGTGGTGGTGAATCAGTCGGTGAAGAAAGGCGAGGCACTGCTGCTGCTGGATGATCGTGAACTCCAAGCCTCTTTATTGAGGCAAAAAGCCGCGGTGGTGGTGGCCGATGCCAACCTGACGGTGACGCAGGCGCAGCTCGCCAAGGTGCAGGACATGCTGGACCGTCTCAAATCGGTGCCGGACCAGCGGGCCATCAGCCAAGATGATCTGCGAAACCGCACCAACGACGTGCTGGTGGCGAAGGCGCAGATGCAGGCGGCCGAGGCGCAGCTTGCGGCGGCGAAGGCCGATGTGCAGCAGACGGAGAAGCTCATCCAACGTCTCACCGTCACCGCGCCGCGGGACGGGACGATTCTACAGGTGAACATTCGCGCCGGTGAGTATGCGTCGATCCAGAACCGTCAGCCCGCTTTGGTGCTGGGAGACATCGCCGCGCTACGGGTGCGGGCGGATGTGGACGAGCAAAATGCCGTCAGCGTGGACGTGGGTGGCACGGCGCAAGTTTCGCTCAAGGGCGACTCCACGCGGACGTTTGAGGCGAAGTTTATTCGAGTGGAGCCTTATGTGATCCCGAAGGTCTCGCTCACGGGCGCGAGCACGGAGCGGGTGGACACGCGGGTGCTGCAGGTGATCTACGAGATCGTGATGCCTGCCGGAAAAGACGCGCCGCAACTGTATGTGGGCATGCAGGTGGATGTGAGCATTCCGCGCAAGAAGTGACAAGAGATCTCACGCCTTCTCCAGTGCGGCGAGTCGCTCGCCGAGCGGTGGATGAGAGTAGTGGAGCGCCACGGTAAGGGGATGCGGCTGCGGATGCGCGAGGTTTTCGGTGGAGAGTTTTTTCAGGGCAGTCATCAGCGGGGCGGCGGTGCAGGCTTGGGCGGCAAAGGCATCCGCTTCGAATTCGTGCTTCCGGCTCATGGTGCTGGAGACGAGGCCAAGGAGCATCCCGAGAGGTTGATAGAGCAGGCTGAAGAAGAGCAGCCCGAGGCCCACGGGCTGGCCGTGAACGCCGAAGGCGGCAAAGAAGGCCGGGGACTTCAAGGCGAGGTGCAGCAGCCAGAACATCAAGGCAGACTCCGCCAGGCCGATGGCGATCTGCACGGGGACGTGGCGCAGCTTGCAATGGCCGATCTCATGCGCCAGCACGGCGAGGAGTTCTTCTTCGTTGTGTTTGTCGATCAAGGTGTCGAACAAGGCGATGCGCTTGGTTTTGCCAAAGCCGGCGAAGAAAGCATTCGCTTTTGACGAGCGGCGGGAGCCGTCCACGACCGACACATCGGCCACGGGGAATTTCAAGCGTTCGGCGAGACCCAGAATGGCGGTGCGCAGCGTGCCTTCACCGAGCGGGGTGAACTTCATGAACAGCGGCATGAGCAGTCGTGGAGCCAGCCAGGCCATCAGCAGGCTGAAACCCGAGACGCAAAGCCAGGCCCACAAGGCCGCGAGAGGTTGCGTTTGGAAGAACCAAAGGATGAGAGCCAGCAGCGGCACGCCGAGCAGAAGCGTGAGCAGCATGCCTTTGATCCGGTCCATGATGAAGGTGCCTGGCGTGGTGCGGTTGAAGCCAAACTCGGCCTCGACGCCGAAGGTGTCCCAAGCCTCGAACGGGATGGCAAGCAGCGATTTCACCAGCACGACCACGCCGAGGGCGGCGACGTTTGTCCAAAGCGTGCTCCAACCTTGCTCAGCGGCTTTTGCGTCGATCCAGGCAAAGCCACCGCTCCACCACACCGCGATGAGCAGCGCGAGAAAGAAGGCATCGCGGATCAAATCCACGCGGGCGGACCTTCCCGCATACTCGGCGGCTTTTTTGACCGTTTCCTCGTCAAATACGCCTTTCAGTCTCTCCGGCAGCGGCAGGCCGTAGCGTGAGAGGTTCAGCAGCGTGGCGATGAGATCGAGATGAAACACGCCGAGGATGGCAAGCAGGGCGGCGAGGAACCAGGGGTTGGAGAGGATCATATAAGAAGGATCGGTCACAGCCCCACGCTGCCATAGCCCTGGCCGCGGGAACAGATGCGGTGGAGGTGGGAGCAGACCTCGTGGGCGGCGATGGTGCCGGATTTCGGAAAGGCGTCGAAGTCGCCGATGAGCACCGGCCAGTCGCCGGTGTCCTCCGGGATGCGGCCATGGCTGCCTTTGACGAGGCTGGCATCGATCGGAATGACATCCATGAGCATGCGCATGCCGAGGGATTTCTTGAGCAGCTTCCAGGCGATTTTGAGCTTCGGATACTTGATCGTGGGATCGATGAAGAGCTCCGCGGGATCGTAACCACACTTCCGATGGATGTCCACGCAGCGGGCAAAGTCGGGCGCCTTGGCGTCGTCCATCCAGTAGTAGTAGGTGAACCAGCTTTTCGCGTCGGAAACGGCCACGAGATCGCCGCTGCGGGCGTGGTTGAGGCCGGCGAGATGTTTTTCCATCTTGCCGAGCACCTGGGCGACGCCAGGCGTGGACTCGAGCACGTTGCGGACCTGCGGCAGGATGTCCGGATCGTTGACATAAACGTGAGCGAGCTGGTGGTCGGCGATGGCAAAGGCCTTCGAGCCGCCGAGATCGAGTGTTTCGAGGCCGAGCTCGTCCTTGATGGAGAGCCAGCCTTTTTCGCGGAAGACACGGTTGAGATGCACGGGCTGCGAAACATCGGTGATGCCGTATTCGGAGAGCAGCACGACCTTGATGTTCCGCTTCTCGTAAAAGCGGATGAGATCACCGACGACATTGTCGATCTGCCGGAGGTCGAGGCGGATCTTGTCCAGGTCGAGCCCCACGCGTTGCAGGTTGTAGTCGAGATGCGGGAGATAGACGAGGCTGAGACTGGGCCAGTGCTTCTCCTCGATCCATTTGGCGCTCTCGGCGATCCAGATGGACGATTTGATGTCGCTACCAGGGCCCCAAAAGCTGCGGAAGGGGAAAGGGCCGATGTCTTTTTTGATGCGTTCACGCAGCGGCATGGGTTGCGTGTGAATGTCGAAGACCTTGCGACCATCCGCCGGGTAGAGTGGTCGCGGGGTGATGGCGATGTCCGCGGTGGAATGCATGTTATACCACCAGAAGAGCTTCGCGCAGGTGAACTGCGGCTCGAGACGGCGCAGGGCCTCCCAGAGCTTTTCACCCTGCACGAGCTGCTCCGGCTGCTTCCAGAAGCGGTGCTCGGCATACTCGCGGTCATACCAGCCATTGGCGACGGCACCGTGGTCACGCGGCATCTTGCCGGTCAAATAGGTGGCCTGCGCTGTGCAGGTCACCGCGGGCACCACGGGCTCGATCTTCGCGATGCGGCTCCGCTCCAGAAAGGCCCGGATCGCGGGCGTGTGCTCGCCGATGAGCCTGCTGGTGAGGCCGACGACGTTCAGGATGGCGGTGCGTTGCATCGGGGCAGTGTTTAAGTTTCAGGGTTCATGTTTCAAGTGCCGTGAAACCTGGAACTTGAAACATGAAACTCACCAGAAGGCCGCCGCGGCCACATAGGCGACCTTGCATCCAAAGTGCAGGAGCTGGTCCTGATTGAAGGAGGTGTATCCTTCGCACTTCGCCACATCGATGATGAAGTGCAGCACGAACTCGACGCAGGCGAGAACCACGCAGCCGGTGATCAGCCAGACCGCGGCGGCATGCAGCAGGCAGTGCGAGACCATGCAGATGATCCAGATGCTCGGCGGGCGGGACGGGTCCGCCCGCTGGACGAGGTAGCGGCGGTTTTTGCACTGGGCCAGGAACTCGCCCTGCAAGGGGTAGTCCATCAACGCATGCCCGATGGCGAGCAGGAAGAACACTTGCGCAGCAGTGGCCCAGTCGTGCGCGGGAAATGGCAGCAGGCCATCCATGCAGGGTGCGTCGGCGGATGAATCAGGCGCTGTAGAAGGAGGCGATCTTCTCATTCACCGCACGCAGGCGATGAGCGATGGTGCGCCCCACGCCGATGAGCAGCCACGCGGCGGAGCGGGGATACTCATTGATGTAGCCCTCAAGGCTGGGGCCGTCGATGCGCCACACCTGGGAGAACTCGACCGCCGTGACGGTGGCGGAGGCCACGTTCGGGTCGAGCAGGTTGATCTCGCCCAGGGTCTCGCCCTTCTGCACGGGGCCGAGGAGCACCTTATGACCGCCGCGCATGGCGGTGGCGTGGAATTTGCCGGAGACGACAAAGAACAGACTGCTTTGCTGCATGCCTTCCTCGATCAGGTGCTGACCGGGCTGCACCGGGAGGAATTCGCCGTAGCCGCTGAGGATGTCACGATCTTCATCGCCGAGGGGTTCGAGGATGCCTTGGGCGGGGAGTTGCGGAGTGGAGAGAGAGCTCATGCGGGTGGGAAAGGTAAAATTCCGCGCCTTTCTAGGCTGTCTTGCCAGAAATGGCAAGCCCTCAAGTGCCCCGGCAAGAGCCGCAGGGCCCGTCGCGTAGGTTCAGCGTGCTTTCCCTGTATTCCCAACCCCAAGGTGGCTTCTGCGACGGAGTCTCGCGGCGGAACTTCCTGCGCATCGGCGGCCTCGCCATGGGCGGTCTCTCTTTAAACGATGTGCTGCGAGCGGAAGCGGCCCAGAAATCGGCGAAGCGTCATAAGGCCGTCATCATGGTCTTCCTGCCGGGCGGCCCGCCGCATCAGGACATGTGGGATATGAAGCCCGATGCACCCAGCGAGGTGCGTGGCGAGTTCAAACCGATCTCGACGAACGTCGATGGCATCCAACTCTGCGAGCATCTGCCGCGGCTGGCCCGTATGATGGACAAATGCACGCTCATCCGTTCCATCGCGGACTCGGAGGGCCGTCACGATGCCTTCCAATGCATGACCGGCCGGCCCACCAAAGGTCAACCGCCCGGTGGATGGCCCTCGCTCGGTGCTTGTGTCTCCCGCTTGCACGGCTCCGTAGTGCCTTCGATGCCTCCGTTCGTCGGCCTGGCTCCAAAAATGGGCCACATGCCCTGGGCGGACAACGGTGTGCCAGGCTTCCTCGGCATCTCCAACGCACCCTTCCAACCAAATCGAGGGGCCGGCACCGGCGACATGGAATTGAAAGGCATCTCGCTCGACCGCCTCCACGACCGCAAGGCCCTCCTCGCCAGCTTTGACACCTTGCGGCGCGACATCGACGCCAGCGGCCTCATGAGCGGCGTGGATGTGTTTCATGAGCAGGCGCTTAATGTGCTCACCAGTCCGAAATTGCTTCACGCCCTCGATTTGAGCCGCGAGGACCCGCGCCTCGTCGAGCGCTATGGCAAAGGCGAGAATCGCAACCGCGATGATGGCGGCCCGCGGCTCACGAGCCACTTCCTCGCTGCCCGTCGGCTGGTGGAAGCAGGCGCGAGAGTCGTCACGCTGGCCTTCAGCCGCTGGGACTATCACTCGAACAACTTCGGACAGCTCCGCGAGGATCTGCCACTGCTCGATGCTGGACTCTCCGCTCTCATCACTGATCTCCACGAGCGTGGGATGGATCAGGATGTGTCCGTCATCTGCTGGGGTGAGTTTGGCCGCACGCCCACCATCAATGCAAAAGCGGGCCGCGATCACTGGCCGCGGGTGAACAGCGCCCTGCTCGCCTGCGGCGGTATGCGTCACGGCCAGGTCATCGGCGCCACGGACAAGATCGCCGCCGAGCCCACCGAGCGTCCGGTGGCCTTTGGCGAGATCTTTGCCACACTCTACCGCCAGCTCGGCATCGATGTGACCAAGGTCACCCTCAATGACCACGCCGGCAGGCCGCAGTATCTCGTCGATTCGCATCTGCCGATGCCGGAGCTGGTTTGAGTTTCTCCAAGGCGAAACGCCCGCAGGATGGCGATGTCATTTGCAGAGGCCTGCGGGCGATGTACTACCCACTTCGCCGTTCCCCCCAACTCACCGCCGTCTCATGAAAATCGTCATGCTCGATGCCCACACCGCCAATCCTGGCGATGTCTCCTGGGCTCCTTTTGAAGCCATCGCGCCCTGCGTCATGCATCCGCGCACACCCGTCGCGGAAACCGTCGCCCGCTGTGCCGGAGCGCCCATCGTTATCACCAACAAAGCTCCGATGACACGCCAGATCATCGAGTCTTTGCCGGACCTGAAATACATCGGCGTCATCGCCACCGGCTTCAACATCGTGGACACCGTCGCGGCGAAGGAACGCGGCGTGATTGTCACCAACGTGCCCGGTTACGGGACGCCGTCGGTGGCGCAGCATGTCTTCGCGCTCATTCTCGAGCTCGCGAACAATGTCGGCGCCTCGGCGCAGAGCGTGGCCGCCGGCGGATGGCAGCGCTGTCCGGACTTTTGTTACTATGACAAGCCCATCCTGGAGCTGGCCGGCCGCACGCTCGGCATCATCGGCTATGGTGAGATCGGCGCGGCCGTGGCCCGCATCGGCCAGGCCTTCGGCATGAAGGTCCTCGCATCAAAGCGGAACTGGTCCGGCGGTCCTCCCGCAGGCATTGAAGCCGCCGATGCCGACACCATCTTCCGCGAGGCCGATGTGATTTCCCTCCACTGCCCGCTGACGGATGCCACCAAGCATCTCGTGAACGAGCGCACGCTAGGCCTTATGAAAAAGACCGCGCTGCTCATCAATACCGGTCGCGGCCCGCTGATCGACGATCACGCGCTCGCGGCCGCTTTGGAAGCCGGAACCATCGCCGGAGCCGGGGTCGATGTTTTGAGTGTCGAGCCGCCGAAGGATGGGAATCCACTCCTCGGTGCCAAAAACTGCCTCGTCACCCCGCACGTCGCCTGGGCCAGCCGCGAGGCCCGCGTGCGCCTCATCGCCGCCTGTGCCGCCAATGTGAAAGCCTTTCTCGCCGGCTCCCCGGTGAATGTCGTCAATCCCTGAGCAGGTGGTGGTGAGCACTCGCCGCGGAAGAGGGCTCCTCTGAATTGATCAGCGGAGCACCTTCAGCGTGCCGGAGGCTCCAGCGGGCCAGCGGGCACCTTCTTTGACCCACTTCGTCAGGATCGCATACTCGTCATCCGTGAGACGTTCGCCCACGGCGGGCATGACGCTCATTTTGGAATGGGCGCTGTGCACGTTGGAGATGAGCAGGCTGTTTTCGGGACTGCCGGGCACGATGAAGGTGCCGAGGGCACCGGAGCTCATGGCCTCGGCACGGTTTTCGAGGCTCATGTGGCCGGGCAGGGCCTGGCGGTTGTGGCACATGACGCACTTCGCCTCCAAAACGGGCTTCACATGGGTGATGAAGTCCACCGGGGCATGCTTCGCCGCGTGGATCTGCTCTTTGGAGAGCACGTTTTCACCGAGCGGCTTGGTTTCTGAATCCACGGGCGCGGTGCAGGAGGCGAGCAGCAGGGCAAAGGCGAGGCGTTTCATGGTTCTTTTATAAACGCGGGCAGCATGGGCATGCAATCGGCGTGATGCGGCATTTGCACGAGGGCGCTCCCGGCTTCATAGCTGCCGCCCCATGTCCCGCCAGCCTGCCTACGACCTGCTCTCCCTCGGTGAAGTCCTCCTGCGCCTCGATCCCGGCGAGGGACGCGTGCGCACCTCCCGCCAGTTCACCACCTGGGAGGGCGGTGGCGAATACAACGTGGCTCGCGGCCTGCGCCGTTGCTTTGGCCAGCGCACTGGCATCCTGACCGCCTTTGCCGACAACGAGATCGGCCGCCTGATCGAAGATCTCATCCTCCAGGGCGGCGTCGATGCCTCACTGGTCAAATGGGTGCCCTACGACGGCATGGGCAAACGCGTCCGCAATCCGATCAACTTCACCGAGCGTGGTTTCGGCGTTCGCGGTGCGAAAGGCAGCGTCGATCGCGGCCACAGCGCCGCCTCGCAGATCAAACCGGGCGATTTCGATTTCGATCACCTCTTCGGCACGCTGGGCTGCCGCTGGCTGCACACCGGCGGCATCTTTGCCGGTCTCAGTGAAAGCACCGCACAGGTCACCATCGAAGCCTGCGAGGCCGCCAAGCGCCACGGTGTGACCGTTTCGTATGATTTGAACTACCGTCCCTCGCTCTGGCAGGAGCGAGGCGGCTTTCCCGCCGCTCAGGCGCTGAATCGACGCCTCGCACCCTTCATCGACGTGATGATCGGTGTGCTCAGCGACGAGCCGCCGACGGCTGGTGCGGTCAAAGCGGGCACGGATGACATCTTCGCCGCCGAGGATGCCGCGCTGCGTCCGCAGATCGAGAAGCTCGTGGCGGAGTTTCCAAACCTCAGCACCATCGCCGCCACGCTGCGTCGGGTTCACACCGCCTCCGTGAATGATTGGGGTGCCCTCTGCTGGCATCGCGGCAGCTACTTCCGCAGCCGGAACTACCCTCGCTTTGACATCCTCGACCGCATCGGCGCGGGCGATAGCTTCGTCGCCGGCCTCATCCATGGCCTGCTGGTCGAAAAAGATCCGCAAAAGGCCGTCGATCTCGGCGCGGCGCATGGGGCACTCGCCATGACCACGCCCGGCGACACCAGCATGGCCACGCTGCCCGAGGTGGAAAAGCTCGCCTCCGGTGGCGATGCGAAGGTGCAGCGCTGATTTTTTCGAGCCGGACGGCGTGGCAAATTGCACTCGCTCCTTGCGCGGTGGGATCATCGCACTACTATCGGCCCGGCTCAGCCACTACCCCGTGGTGTAATGGTAACACAGGAGATTTTGATTCTCTCGTTCAAGGTTCGAATCCTTGCGGGGTAACCACCTTTGGCGAAGCACGATTCTCGCCATGAAGCTGACCGCCGCCCTCGTCCTCGCCGCCATCTGCCTGCTGACCTCCTGCGCCGACCCGGAGCCGCCGAAACCACGCCCGCCGCAGCCCCTTCTCACCGCCGCGGATCACGACAAGACCGTCAACCTCATCATCGGCGAGACGGTGGACCTCCACCTCGAATCGAACCCCACCACCGGCTACTCCTGGAACAGCCTGCAACTGCCGGATGGCAAGATCGTGAAGCAGACGCACCACGCCTACCAAGGCCCCGCCGAAACAAATCAGACGCACATGCTCGTCGGCGCAGGCGGTGTGGAGCATTGGAAGTTCCTTGCCGTGGCCGAAGGGAAAACAGCGCTCGACCTCATCTATCGTCGCGGCTGGGAAGATCCGCAGGAGACCGATCAAAAGCTCAGCATCCGCTTTGTGGTGACGAAGGATGCGCCGAAGGAGGAGTGAAGCACCTCCTCCTTTCATTTGGCAGCCCGTCATCGCGGCTCTACCATGCGCTGTGCGCTGTCCTGCCTGCCAAAATCCCGTGATCGAGAATGACGCCGTGTGCCGCCACTGCGCCTTCACGCTGGAGGCGGCGGACAGGCACTTCGGCATCGCTCCGGCGATGACCAAGCCGGTGTCCGACCTCGCCGAGGTGCTCTCGGGTTCCGACAAGAGGAAGCTTGACCGGGCCGCGCAGCGTCTGCTCAACAAATTTCCCCAGGTCGATGTGGCTGTGGTGCTCGCCCCCGTGCCGCCGGAGATCCCGCTCGGTGTTTACGCCTTCTGGCTCTTCAACCGCGGCCAGTTCTCCAGCGCCTCCGAAAGCGGCGGGGCAAACCGTCTCGTGCTCTTTTGCATCGACACCACCGGTCACCGCGCCGCCGCCATGACGGGTTATGGCCTCGAACCCTTCTTTCCGGAGTCCCAGCTTCAAATCTGCCTCAATGTCTATGCACAGACGAGTCCGCGCGATGGCATCGCCGCCGGCATCGCGGCCTTTTGGAAGGAACTGGAGGCCCAGCTCACCAAGGTGCATCTTCAAATCCCGCGCCTCTTTGGCCTCAAAACGAACCCCGACGAGTCCGGAGGCGATTTCTGATCCTTTTGCATGAAGCGACGCCACTGGCTCCACTCCTTGCTCGCCACCAGCCTCGCCGGTGCTGCGGAGCATCTGCCGCAAAAGCGCACCTTCCTTGGCGTGGACCGCTTTCAGCGCCTCGTGGCCCTCGCCATCGCTGGAAACTGGCGTGCGCAGCCGATCGGGCAGCGTGTGGCCCTTTTCGGCCAGGCCATGCTCGGCACGAAATATGTCGGCTGGACGCTGGAGATCGACGACCACATCGAATCGCCCTCGGTGAACTTCCTCGGACTCGATTGCTGGACCTTCTTCGAAACCGCTCTCGGGCTCGCCCGCATGATCGCAAAGCCCAAGGCCTCCTACACACCTTCCGATCTCCTCCGCGAAATCGAAATCACGCGTTATCGCTTCGGAGCCTGCAATGGCAACTACCTCGACCGCATCCACTACCTGGACGAATGGTTCACCGACAATGCCGCCCGCGGGAATGTGCGCTACATCACCTCCAAAATCGGTCTCGTGGTGCGCATGCAAGGCCGCTCGAATGATGAGATGTCGCTAAACCCGAAGCTCTACCGCTACCTGAAGGCCAATCCCGCCCTCGTGCCCGCCTTGATCCAGATCGAGCGGCGGCTCGAACGCGTGCCCTTTGACTACATCCCGAAGGCCCAAGTGGCCGCCTGCGAGCCACGCCTGCAAAACGGCGACATCATCGGCATCGTCACTCATCGCGATCATGTCTTCTGCTCGCACGTCGGCCTCGCCATCCAGATGCAGGATGGCCGCTGCCACTTAATGCACGCTTCTTTGACCGCGAAGAAGGTGCTCATCGATAAACCAATCCACGACTACCTCACCAGCATCAAAGCGCACGCGGGCATCGTTGTGGCCCGACCAGTGTGATGCGGGCACTCCTGCCCGCACTGGGCGGCCAAGAGTGGCCGCCTCACTTTGGGAATTCTTCATGGTCATGATATCGCAAGGCATGTAGAAACGGTTCGCCATGGAACTCTACCAACTCGGCTACTTCATCGAAATCGCCCGCCAGCGGCACTTCACGCGAGCGGCGGAGCGCCTACACATGGCGCAGCCCGCGCTGAGTCAGCAGATGAAGAACCTCGAAGCCGAGCTCGGCACGCCGCTCTTCATCCGAGGCAAAAAAGAAACCCATCTCACCGCCGCAGGGAAAGCGCTGCTGCCGCGTGCGGAGGCCTTGCTCGCCCAGGCCGAGGCCGCGAGAGCCGCTGTGACCGATGTGGCGCAGGTGCGTGGTGGAAAATTGATTGTCGCGGCCATCCCCAGCGTCTGCGCCGGCCTGCTGCCGGAGCTTTTGCATGCCTTTGGCCGCAAACATCCCGGCGTGAAACTCCAGCTCATCGAAGACAGCTCCGAACGCGTCGCCATCAGCGTGGAATCCGGCCATGCCGACCTTGGCTTCCTCCAGCTTCCCGCCAGCAAAGCCGCCTTCGAGAGTCGCGTGCTCATCACCGAGCCATTCGTGGCGCTCGTAGCAGCCTCTCACGGCCTCGCCGATGAAAAAGAAATCCCGCTCAAGCAGCTCGCGGGTGAATCCTTCATCTTCTACAAAGGCCGCGCCCGGGATTCAGCCTTGGAAGCCTGTCGGAAGGCTGGATTTGAGCCTCACATCGCCTGTGAAAGTGGCGAGCTGGAAACCATCCGTGCCCTTGTCGCAGCGCGGGTTGGCATCGCCATCGTCCCTCAGATTGCGGCCAACCTTTTGCCCAAAAACGTTCGTGCCGTGCCGCTCAAACAGCCTGGGCTTCAACGCCAGATCGCCGCCGTGTGGAAGAAAGGCGGCGGACTCTCACCTGCCGCCACCTTGCTTCTTGAGCTGGCGATGAACCGCGACTGAAAACCACTTGCCGCCACTCCCGCCGCGTGCGAATCCATCGCCCCGCGACGCGCCC
>JBKCXA010000876.1:0-4314 GCA_046316935.1 Prosthecobacter sp. | reverse complement strand
GCGAAGCCATCGTCGCCACCATCATAGGCTGGACTGCTCAGGGTGAGTATTGGCACACCCGGTATGGCTCGGGCGAGGTCATACACATAAGGACCGAAAACCACGCGTGTGCCTGAAATGGCCAGCCCGCCGTCAAACAGGGCCGCTCGCGGCGAGCTGTCTCCCAGAGTGAGCACGGTAGTGCTGGGCGTGGAGCTGCCAAGATCGAAAGCATAGACCTTGTAATAGTCCGATTCGGACTTTGAAGCAGCCACCAACCAATTGCCTGAAATTCCCACCTGATAACCGAAGCCGTAAGTTAGAGGCGCGGTGCCTTGTTGAAGCGCCAGGACAGGAATCGCAGGCGTGGCAGATGCGAGGTCATACACATACACTCTGCCGGGATTTGAATTGCCGCCGATACTGTAATCCGGGGAACCAACGATGACTTTGGTCCCTGAAATGGCGACTGACTGGCCAAAGTAGTCGCGAAGGTTGTCCACGTTAGGGTCGATCAAGGTGAGGACTGGGACAGAGGGATTGGGGCCGGCGAGATTAAAGACGACCACGCGACCATTCTCATCGTATTCGGCCATGCCAGCCACAACCACGCTTCCCGAAACGGCAAGCGAAGTGACGTTCCAGGCAACCGAGCTTTCGAGTGTGGCCACGGGAACATCTGGCGTGCCACTGGCCAGATCGAAGACCAGAACCTTACCCGCGCCGGTATAGTTCCCAGCGACGACGAGGATGTCGCCGGACATGGCCAGCACACTTCCAAAAAATAGATCTGACGTGGGGTGTGATACCGTCAGCCACGGCACAGTGGGAGTGGCTCGAGTCAGGTCGTAAATCTTCACAATTCCTTCAGTATACCCGGCGGAGCTTTCGAAAGGCGCCCCTACGGCCACTCGCGTGCCGGAGACAGCCACAGCGGTGCCAAAGGCATCCCCCACAGCCGGGCTCGCTCGCATGAGGGTATGCACCGGCGTATTGGGCGTGCCTCCCGCTATGTCATACAGGTAGGCAGCACCTGCGCGCAGTGCCACCGTATCTTCCCCAGGGGAGCCGATGGCAAGTTGACTACCCACGATGGCCACTTGCCTGCCGAAGTAGTCTTCAACATCAGGTGTGGGATTGTCCAGGGTAAGCGTGGGCACTGCGGGTGTGGGGCCAGCGAGGTCGAACACATGAACCTGGCCGCAGCCGACCGGCGAGCCGCCGTCCGCCTCGCCGACGATTACCTTGGCACTATGGATCGTCACCGAACTCCCAAAGTGATTTTCCAGTCTTAATGAGGTGGCAGACGTGTAGAGAATCGCGACCGGCGTCGTGGGCGTGGTGCTGCTCAAATCGTAAGCGTAAGCAGCCCCTGCGTCTGTATCGACGGCATCGTCGTAGGGGGCACCCACCGCAAGATAGCGGGAGGAAAGGGCGACCGATGAACCAAAGCCATCTGTGGATGGTGGTGCGGGATTGTCAAAGGTGTGTACCGGAGTCGTCGGTATCGCACCCGCGAGGTCGTAGAGGTAAACGCCCGGAGTGCTGCCGGGTGCGCCTACTGCCACGCGAGTTCCTTGAATCGCCACCGAGTAACCAAACTGGCCGGTGACCGGCATCGTGGGACTGACCAGAGTCACATCAGGCGTCGCAAGCGTGGGGCCACCCAGATTGTAAACATACGCCGCCCCGTTCATGGAGACTCCTATCACCAGCCGTTGGTTTGAGACAGCGATGGCCGAGCCGAACAGATCACCATTCTTGAAGCTATCGGGATTCGCGAGCGTGACCACCGGCACGGTGGGTGAGGAGGAACTGAGATTATAAACATATACTTGCCCTGAGTTCGTGCCGTCCGTGTCGTCATAGGGTGCGCTAACCATCACCCAGTTGTTCACGGTGGCCACGGCCGCCCCGAACTTGTCTCCATCGGCAGGGCTGGGATTATTCATGGTGTGAAGCAGTGCGCCGGTGGAGGTGTCAAACACCCGCACCTGCCCCGAGTCCTCAGCACCAGTATCATCAAGCGGTGAGCCAGCTACGAAATAGGCAGAGCTGATCGCCACACTCGATCCGAGTTCCGCGCCTGTCTGCGGCACCGTCGAATGAGGCGGGATGCTGTGCTTCAGCGTATCCGCCGCTTGGGCGGAATGAATGCCCGCCAGCAGGCAGATGAGGAAGGAAGGACGAAGGTTCATACGGATTCAGTCCCCTGAGAACCTCATGAAGACGAACGTTGCAGACCGGACGAAAAAAACTTCCGTGGCATTGAATCGCCCAGCGCTAATTTTCGTCATGCCCACCTCCGCCCTCCAGCCTCGTGACCGCAGCTTCCAGCCCAGGGCGTGGACGACGCTGCTGACAGCCCGCGATCCTGCCTCCGCCGAGGCAAAGCAGGCACGCGAAGAGGTGTGCCAAGCTTGCTGGCGGCCGGTGTGCTCGTATCTGCAATCTCTTGGGCTTGAGCCCTCACATGCCGAGGACCTCATGTAGAACATCCTGGCGCAGTTTTGTAACGACGGCAGGATCGAGACAGTGGACCGCGCGAACGGACGACTCCGGAATTTTTTCAAAGCGGCGGCCCGCCATGCACTGGTGAACCACTTCCACGATGCAAAGCGGCGGCCAGCCGGAGATGGATGGCTCGGCGTCATCCTTCCGAGCCTGCCGGGTCACAGAGCCGGCCTACTACCGTTTTTTTCTCCCGCGCCTGCAACCTGCCGGCCGAAACAGTTTTGCGGGGGATGCACCGTCCCGTCCTATGACTGCCACATCTTCCTTCCGCCGTTTCAGGAACCTCATCGCCGCCGCCTCCTTTTTCTTGCTCGCCTGCCAGGCGTGCGCGGCCACTTTCACGGTCACCAACGTGAATGACACGGGCCCCGGCTCCCTGCGGCAGGCGATCACGGATGCGAACGCGGCGGCAGGAGCGGATGTGATCCAGTTCGACACGGCGGGTGTGTTTGCCACGGCGCAGACCATCACCCTCATCTCGGGAAGCCTGCCTTTGATCTCGAACTCGTTGGAGATCATCGGGCCGAGTGGCGCGGGACAAGGTGTGACCCTCTCCGGGAACAATGTGCATCGCATCTTCCTCGTGCAGTGGGGCGCGCCGGGATCTTTCACGCTGCGGCACTTGCGGATGGAGAACGCCATTTTTCCAAACGATGCAGGTGCCATCTCCCTCAAAGGCGCGAATGCGGTGACTCTGACGCTGGAGAACTGCCGCTTCACCGGCTGCATGGGACATACCGGCGGCGCGGTGCATTCCGGCACGACGAGCCTTTCGACCGTGACGATGACAGGATGCGTCTTTCAGGGCAATGTGTCGTCTCCGATCTCCGGTGGCGCGGTGTATCTCAAGAATGTCTCAGCGACGCTCACGAACTGCACGTTCACCAGCAACACGACGTCCGCCGCGGGTGGGGGGGTGAACTTTTTCCAGTGCCCGTCCGTGAACCTGACAGGCTGCACCTTCACAGGGAACTCGGCGGGGACCACCGGAGGGGCCGTCAGCTTGAGCAACTGCGCTTCCGCCTCCGTCTCGACATCCGTTTTCTCCGGGAACACCTCTTCGAACACCGCGGGCGCTCTGAACGTCACCTCCACCTCGCTCACGCTTCGTGACTCGACCCTCTCTGGAAACTCCGCGCTGGGCACCATCGGCGGCGGCATTCTCACCAGCGGCCCCGCTTTGCTGCAGGCCGAAAACTGCACGATCTCCGGGAACTCTGCTGCGGACTATGGTGGCGGTATCGAGCACCAGGGCAGCCTGGGCATGACTCTGGTGAACTGCACCGTCTCCGGCAACTCGTCCAGCACCCAGGGCGGCGGCATCCATGTGCCTACGCCGGGATTGAATGCCCAGCTCATCAACTGCACCGTCACGGCCAACACAGCTGGCACGAGCAGCGGCGGCATCTACCTCCACGGTGCCGGCACGATCACACTGGGCAACAGCATCATCGCGGGAAACACCTCCACGACCTCCGTCCCGGACATCAACGGCACGCCGGTGTCGCTCGGGCACAATCTCATCGGCATCAATGACTCCTCCATCGCGAACGGGGTGAATGGCGATATCGCCGGCTCGGCGGCCAGCCCCGTGAACCCGATGCTCGGCCCGCTGGCCAACCACGGCGGCGTCACGCAAACCCACGCGCTGCTGCCAGGAAGCCCGGCGATCGATGCGGGCGACTCCGCTCTGGTGACTTCTCCCCCGTTCACGGGGCCGGCCTTTGTGGATCAAAATGGAAGTCCTCGCATCCGCGGCCTCGTGGATGTCGGCTCGGTCGAAACGACGGCCACCGCCATCGTCATGAACACGAGTGATTC
>JBKCXA010000875.1:0-2384 GCA_046316935.1 Prosthecobacter sp. | reverse complement strand
GAATTGAATCTTTCGCCGGAAGTCGTCGAATTTGATGGGTTCATCAATTACGGCTCTCCCATTCTTTCACCTGGTCAGACTTTGCCAATCGTCGTTGGTGGAGCGTTGCTCGGTTTCAACAACACGGGAGATCGTGTTATCACCCCTAATGTGATCAATCAGCCGATTTTCTCCGTCAGAAAAGTGACCACTGGGGTGACTGTGTGGGATGGGCAGACTGTGGTGCTTGGTGGTCTGATTCGCGAAGACGTTCAGGACGTTGAAGATAAAGTGCCTATCCTTGGCGACATTCCGATTCTCGGTCGCTTGTTCCGCACGGAGGCGGAGGAGCACTTTAAGCGTAATTTGATCGTGTTTGTGACGGCTTATCTGATTGATCCGTCTGGCCAACGTCTCAAGGCTCCTGTGACTGGCTCTTCGGCGGTGGCGGCTGATGCCTCTGGAGCGAGTCTTTTGCTCCCGGCCGTCGGCGGGGCGCGATAAGTCGCAGCTAACCCATGATTCTGAAGAGCGGGTCGCGTCATGCGCGGCCCGCTTTTATTTTATGAAAAAGCTTCTGATCACTGGAGGGGTGGGCACTGGCAAATCAGCCTTCATGAAATTCGTGGGGCCGGTTCTCCGGCATCGTTTGACCGCCTTCTCCGCTGACCAAGCTGTTCAAAAACTGTATCAGGTTAGTTCATTCAAAAACTCGCTCGCTAACTTGTTCGGGGATCGGGTTCTCATCCTAAAGAATGAGGGAGGTGAGCTTGAAGTTGATCGAGCATGGTTACGGGACCATGTTTTACCCTTTCCGGAGGCTAGGCGAGCGCTAGAAGGCTGTGTGCATGGCAGGGTTCTGGAGATGCTTGAGGTCACATGTGATTGTGCACGGAATGCGGGGGAAAAGGTTTTTGTTGCGGAAGTCCCGCTGCACTATGAGATTGGACAAGTAATTTCAGCGGACTTGGTCATCGTGGTGGCTGCTAGCCGGTCGGTGCAAGTCAGGCGTATGATGGAAAACAGGGGATTGGACGAGGCAACCGCACAAGCCTTTCTGAATGCCCAGTGGCCCATTGAAGCCAAGGTTGAAAAAGCGGATGTGGTCATTTGGAATGATGGTGACCCTTCTGCTTTGGAATGCCAGACGCTGCTACTTGCCAATCTACTTAACCTCGAATGAACGATCCCATAGAAACCACCTTGCCTACGACGGAGGTCGGGGCTGGAATGGCGCCTGCCAGTGAGCAGGCAAATGATTCTGCGCCAGTGGCTTCAGCGACAGCCATCGAACCCGTGGAGCCATCAACGACTCCAGCCGGGGATGCTGAGAACCCAGCAGTAGCAGAGCCGACACCCAGGGTGGAGGAAGGTGCGCTGCCCCCGTTCCCCCAGGAGGTGTCGATTAACGAACTTCAAAACGCGACGCTGGCCGAGATCCAGGCGCTGGCAGAGACGGTGGGCTTCCGCCTGAATGCCGCACGCACGAAACACCAGCTGATCTATGACCTGTGCTCGTTCATGGCGGAGCATCGGACCAAATTGAAAGTCGAGGGCATCTTGGAGCTTGGCTCGGAGAATTTTGGCCTGATCCGCTATCCGAAGTACAGCTTTGCACCGCTGCCCGAGGATGTGTTTGTGCCTTTGTTCCTTGTGAGGAAGTTCAACCTTCGTGCCAGCCAGCGCATCGCGGGCTATGCCAAGGCTCCGAAGGACAAGGACAAATACATCGCCATCGACCGCATCACGGAGGTGGAAGGCACGCCGATTGATGAATGGCAGCCGCCGACCGATTTCGAGAAACTCACGGCCACTTTTCCGAACAAGCGCATCATCTTGGAGGTGCCCAAACCCTGCCCGCCCAGCGTGCGGATCATGGATTTGGTGGCACCGCTTGGCAAAGGACAGCGCGGCTTGATCTGTGCGCCGCCTCGCAGTGGCAAAACGATCCTGCTCAAAGACATCGCCCGCTCAATCGTGGCGAATCACAAGGAAGTTTCGCTCATCGTGCTGTTGCTCGACGAGCGTCCCGAGGAGGTCACGGACTTCGAGGAGACTGTCCAGGGGGTGGAAATATTCAGCTCGACCTTCGACGAAAGCCCGAAGCGTCACACGCAGGTGGCAGAAGTGGTTCGCGAACGTGCTTGCAGGCTTGTGGAGCTCAAAAAGGACGTGGTGATCCTGCTCGACAGCGTCACCCGCCTGGCTCGCGGCTATAACATGATGCAAAGCGGCAAGGGGGCGCTGATGTCCGGCGGTGTCGGTAAAAATGCGTTGCTCAAGCCCAAGAAGTTCTTCGGCTCCGCACGCAATGTGGAGGAGGGCGGCAGCCTCACTATCATCGCCACTGCGCTCATTGAAACCGAAAGCCGGATGGACGATGTGATCTTCGAGGAGTTCAAAGG
>JBKCXA010000874.1:0-3432 GCA_046316935.1 Prosthecobacter sp. | reverse complement strand
CGACGCAGCGTGAGAACTTTGGCGTCGTCTTTGGCGCGATTCGCCTGCGTCATCTCCTCCATGATCGCGGCTTCTCTGGCTTGCAACTCCATGTCGGGGCCGAGCGCCTCGTAGGCGATGTCGAGGAGCTTTTTGCCGTCGAAGGCCAGATAGGCATCACAAACCATCTGCGAGATGCCGACTCGACGCGCATCGGTGAACTCGCGCTGCGTGTCGCGTGCGTCTGGTTCATGCGAGATGAGTGCCACGAGTGAATCCCATGCCTGCTCGGCGCTCATGCGGCGCAGCAGCGGACCGGGGAAATGATACGCAGAGCCAACGGTATGCGCCTCCAGGCTTGCCTGCGCCTGATACACCCGCGTGCGGGCAATGGTGCCGAGAAAGGCTTTCATGTCGTAGCGCAGCGTGATCATGAGCTGCACGAGATGCTCTTCCAACTCGGGGATCATGGCCTTCGTGTCGTCGCGCAGGTTGTCGAAGCGCTCCGTGATCGGCAGGTCGAGCATCTGACGCCACAGGCGGTTCACGATGACCCGCGTGAAGCGCGGATTCTTCGGCGAGGTGAGCCAGTTCGCGAACGCCTCCGCCGAATCCTGCCCCGCAGCGATGGGCGCGGCCTCGCCCATAAGCGAGGCGGGCGTCATCACGTCGAAAGGCTTGCCGTCGTCCTCTTTGAAGTCGTGCGGCAGCTTCAACATGCTGTCCGCTTTGCGATTCAGGCCGATGGGGCTGAGAAGCTGGCCCACGGGATTTTTGATGACGCCAACGACAGGCCGGTAGTGCATCGCGTCGAGCCGCTGCTGCTTGTGAGCCTCCGCCGCCTTGCCGCCATCGGTGGCGGTCTTCTTCTCCGCTTTGAAATCGGCCTCAATCAGGTCCTGTCGGCGTTTGATTTCGAGGCGGGCACCTTCAAAGGCCTCGTTCACCGACTTGTTGGCATGCGTGTAGGCGGCGAGATGGTAGAAGTCGGTTTGCAGCCACTTGTCGAAGGGATCGTTGTGACACTGCGCACACTCGATGCGCGTGCCGAGAAAGATGCGCGCGGTGAGCGCCATGTTATCGAGCGGCATGTCGGGATCGCGCTGGTAGTAGCCGATGGCCGGATTATCCCACGCATAGCCTTTGGCGGAGAGCATCTCGCGCACGAAGACATCGTAGGGCTTGTTGCTGCGCAGGCTCTCGCGGATGTAGCGGCGGTAGGCCGCCGGGATGACGTTGGAGGTGTTGACGTAGTGCGTCTTGAAGCGCAGCACATCGGCCCACACGTTGAAGAAATGCGAGGCGTAGCTCTCGCGAGCGAGCAGGTCGTCGATCAAGGCTGCTCGTTTGCTGTTCTCACTCGATTCGAGGAACTGGCGTGCCTCCTGCGACGTCGGGATGCGCCCGGCGAGATCGAGATAGATGCGCCGCAGAAACGTCTCGTCACTCGCCGGTGGATTCGGCGTGACCTTGTTCGCCTGCCAATGCGCTTCGAGCACGCGATCAATGGCCGCGGCGTGCTGCTGAAGCGTCGTTTCGGCGAGCGAGGCCGTGGTGAAAAGGATGAGTATTGCGAGGAGCTTCATGCATGAAATGGATTGGGCTGCCTGTGCGGTGGCGCACAGAGCGGCGAATTGACAAAGCCGCGCTCAGCGGGAACAATGGGCGGCATGATCAAGAGCAAACTCACTCCGCACCCACGAGTCGTGGCGACTCGCCAGGCTTTGGCGAAGCTGCCGCCGCCCTCGCTGGATCTGGTGCTGCGCCAGGCGAAAGCCTCGCACAAAGTCAGGTTCGGCGGCTCATCGAGTGGGCCGAAACCCGCCAGTGCCTGATCCGCGAGGAGGATTTTGAGGCGCTGCCGCTGGTGTCGAATGAGACCAGTGAGCATGAGGTGAGATTCCGCCAGAGTGACCGTCGGGTGGTAAAGCGCACTTGGAACGGAACGTTTGGCATGACGCCTGTGCGGTCGCCGGATGGATGGATTCCCGCGATGGCGACGCCGCTGCAATACCTTCAGCGGTTTGCCGCGCTCAGCCAGCTCTTCGATGATGACCTCCGCTTTGAAGGCATCATCTTGTCCGCCAACGAATCGCAACTCGTCGATGCTGTGCCGGGCGGATGTTCGATGGTCATCTCGCAACGCTGGCTGGTCGCTGCGGACCCGGATGAGCCCACCCCATCGCTTGAAGAGATCGCCGAGTTCCTGACCGACTTGGGCTTTGAGCCGATCCCCGACTCGTTTTTCGGCTGGATACGGGGGACGGACGGTCTGCTCATTCTCGACGCCAAGCCGGACAACTTCGTCAAGACCGCCGCAGGCATCCTGCCCTTCGATTTGATGATCGGTTGAGTTTCTCACGCAAACAGGCTGGTGGCAGGCTTTCCTTTGTTCGCGACGGTGAAGGGACGCATCGTGGGCGAGTGAACGATCTGCTCCAACGGCAGGCCGAGCGCGTAGGCGAGCGTGGCGTTGAAATCGGGCACGCGGAGCGCATCGGATTCGATCTCAGCACCTGTTTTGTCGGTGGACCCAAAGACCGTGCCACCCTTCACGCCGCCACCGAAGAGCGCGGAGGAAAAGGCCTTCGGATAGTGATCGCGGCCTTGGTTCACATTGATCTCCGGCGTGCGGCCGAACTCGCTCGTGACCACCACGAGCGTGTCTTTGAGCATTCCGCGCTGATGCAGATCCTCGATGAGCGTGGCGAGACCGGCATCGAGCTTTTCGCAGAGATCGGGCGTGCCGACGAAGTTGTTCGTGTGCGTGTCCCAGCCATGCAGGCTCACCTCGACGAAGCGGATGCCGTGCTCGACTAAACGCCGCGCCAGCAGGCAGCCCTGGCCGAAGGGATCGCTGCCGTAGCGCTCGCGCAGTTCCTTTTTCTCCTGCGTGAGGTCAAACGCGGCGATGTCCGCGCTCTTCATCATCTTGAAGGCACCGTCGTAGGCCTCGGCATAGGCCTTCACCTCGCGCTGCGGATACTTCTTCAAAAACAACGCATCGAGATCGCCCGCGACCGCCATGCGTGCCTCGTGCGACTCACGAGCGAGACTCTTCGGCAGCTCGATGTCGCGCAGACCAGCCTCGGGATTGTTCACAAAGAGCGGCGTATGCACCGGCGGAAAGAAACCCGCGCCGGGATGACGGCTCGCATTGCCAATGTAAGCGCTGGCGGGCAGCTCGGAACTGCCCGGCCCTTGGAACAGGCTGAGCCATGCGCCGAGGCTGGGATGCAAAATGGTGCCGCGCTCCTCATAGCTCGTGTGCATGAAGTAGTTTCCCGGTGCATGCGCTCCCTGCGTGGAGGTGATGCTGCGCACGACGCTGCCATGATGCATCTGCTTCGCCGTGCGCGGCAGGTATTCGGCGAGTTGAATGCCATCCGCGCTCGTCTTGATCGCCTTCGTCGGTCCGGCCGTCGCGCCTTGCTTCGGGTCCCAGGTGTCGAT
>JBKCXA010000873.1:0-2059 GCA_046316935.1 Prosthecobacter sp. | reverse complement strand
CTCTTTGATGATGACATCACCGGGCTCGCACTGGAGGAGGCTGGAGGAGTTCAGCACTTCGTCGAGCTGCTCTTCGTTGAAGCTGGCCAAGGCGGGCACGGTCTTGACGGGTGATCCCTGCTTGGAGTCATGGATGTAGGCGAATTCTTTCATTTCTGCGGTGATTCTGTCAGGGCCGGGTGAGAGCCGACAAGAGAAAACTGTTTCATTTTGCGGCACCGCGCACGGCGGCGTCGTAGGCGGGCCAGAAAGCGGCGGGCGGCTGCAAGTCCTTGCTGCCTTCGTCGAAGCGGGTGCCGATTTCATTCAAAGGCAGTTCGCGTGCCACTTCGATGCCGGCGGTGATGCTGGCGGGAGTAAAAACAAGGCGAGTGAGCGGCAGGCCCTTCAGCGGTGACAGGTCCGTCACGGGAGTCTCGGCGATGTGGAGCCGCTGCAAGGCGGTGCCGGTGAGCGGCGCGAGGTTTTTTACCTTCGTGCGATGCAGGGTGACGCTGACGAGCGGCACGGTTTTCAGCGCGGAGATGTCCTCCACCGGGCAGCCGGTGAGCCAGAGCATCTGGATGGGGCTTTTCGCGATGCCGGAGATGTCGCCGATGGGACATTCGACAGCATTGAGCTCGACGAGCGGCATGCCTTCGAGGGCGCTGAGGTCACGCACGGGGGTGCGGGAGAGATACAATTTTTCGAGCGGCATGCCGCGGATGGGCGAGAGGTCCTGGACCTGGGTATCCTCAAGGTAGAGCTCGACGAGCTTTTTGCCCTGCAGCGGCTTCAGATCGGTGATGGGCGTCTCGCTGAGGTCGAGGGCGAGGGGTTCGATGTGCTGCAAAAACTTCACGTTGGTGATTTTTGCTCCGCGGAGGCTCAGGGCGATGACTTTGCCTTCCTGGATGTTGAACTCGCCATTCCCCTCGTAGCTTTGATTGTGATACTTCACCTCGGTGTGCATCATCTCGGGCGTCCAGTAGATCTTCTTCGGCTCGTCCTTGGCAGGAGCTGGCGCGGCGGCGGGAGCCGGAGCAGGCGATGCGGCAGGTTTTTCAGCCGCAGGAGCCGGCTGGGCGGCCTGCGGCTTCGGAGCCTCATCGCCGCAGGAGGTCAAAAGACTGGCGATGGCCGCCAAGGAGAGTGCGTGGTTGGATTTCACGCTTTCGGGGATGCCGGATTTCCCCCAAGCTTGCAAGCCTGAAGTGCGGATGAAAAGCGATGGTGGACGCTGAGTGCCCGCTGAATTACAACGCGGCGTGTTTTTGAGTCGGAAAATTTTGTTTCAAGCCGTCGCCTCCCTGGCGGTGATGACGCTGGCGTCCTGCTCCTTCAGCCAAGGTCAGGTGGGGGATGTGACGACGCCATTTGCGCAACTGGAGCATCTGCTGGGGCAGGGCGATGATGAGCTGGCGGCCAGGATGCAATCGAAGACCATGGATGGTGTCACGGTGACGGCGGCCCTTCTGCCGGACGATGTGGCACGGGGACGCTACGGCGTGAATTTGGCCTCGAAAGGCATCCAGGCGGTGTGGATGCGCATCGAGAACCGCACCCGCTCCGAGCAGTGGATGCTGGCGGCGCATCTGGACCCGGATTACTACACCGCGAACGAGGCCGCTCATCTCTTCAGGCATCGTTTGGGCGGCCTCGGGCATGCGGCGCTTCAGCAGAAATTTCGTGATCTCGCGATGCGGGCACGTCTGGAGCCTGGTAGCACGCACGAGGGACATGTGCTGGTGCCTCGCAGCGAGGGCGGGCGCTTTGTGGAGATCACCACGAACGGGCAGGGAAGGGAGAGGCGCTTTGGTTTTCCGCTGCGCACGCCGGATGGGCACTTCGATTTCGAGCGGATGAGGCCTGGCAGCATCTATGCGGAAGGAGAGCGTCAAAATCTCAGCCGCGATCAGCTTCGCCAGCGGCTGGCACAGCTCGCTCCCACGGTGACGAATGCCAAAGGCACCGCGAAGGGCGATCCGCTGAATCTGGTGATCGTGGGCGAGGCATCCGAGATGATGGCGGCGCTGTCCGAGTGCGGCTGGGACTTCACCCACCGCATCGATGGCAGCAC